>JBPBPY010000364.1:0-16299 GCA_050954505.1 Janthinobacterium lividum | reverse complement strand
TACAGCCAGGTCAGGCGAGGCAGGTGCCGGTGCGGCGGGCGGACTGGGCTACGCACTGCTGGCCATTGGCGCCACATTGCAATCGGGCGCCGCGACAGTGTGCGATGCGATCGGTCTGGACGACCAGCTTGCCGGTGCGCATTGGCTCATTACCGGGGAAGGTCGCAGCGATGCCCAGACACTGCAAGGCAAGGCCCCTTTCGTTGCTGCGAAACGGGCCCTGGCAGCGGGCGTGAGCAGTTCATTGCTTTCGGGCGCGCTTGATGTTCAGGCCTTGCCGGCGTTGAACCTGCACTTCAAGGGTTGCTTTTCGATCGTGCTGGGTCCGGCGACACTGGCGGCGGCGATCGACAATGCCGCCGGGCTGACGCAAGCGAGTGCAGCGCAGATTGCCGCGCTCTGGGCTGCGGCGCGAGGAGCCGGCAAAGCCTAGGCAGGCGCAGGACCGGTGGAGTTGCAGGCAAATGTGCAGCGACATGCACAGGCATACGCGGGCATACGCAGGCATGCACAAACAGATCATCGGCGCCAATATCAAGCCGGACACCGAAACCGGCGCCAGAATCCGCGCAAACACATTCCATGCAAAGTCAAAACAACCGCACGAAAGCTGTGCCGGAGGGTGTGTCCCCGAGACAATCACCATGCTGGCAGCATCGGTGATCTGTATCAATAAGACATGGTTTTCAACTGCTAGCATCTATGCAAAGCAGTAATTCCAGGAATCATCAAGGAGAAAACCATGCATCTGCCACAATTGATCAATGTCTGGAGCGTCGGCCATGCGCTGGCAATCGATCCGCAAGCGCTCGGCAGCCAGCACTGGGACCGCAGCGCCAATGCGTCGAGTTATGCATCGACCAGCGAAGCCGCCCGTGCCCATACCACGCCCGAGCCAGCGCCCGACACCAATCCCGTCAACGATCCAATTCCCACCGAAGTGCCGCCGCTCGACCCGGTGCCGGTCCAGGACCCGATTCCACACCAGGAACCCATCCGCGCCCGCTTGCGCGTGGTTTGATTGAATGAAGATAGACGGCATGACTCCAACGCAAATCATCGACCTCGCCAAGAAATCATTTTCTGCATGGAGTGACGACAAGGCATCCAGCATGGGTGCAGCACTGGCTTACTACACCATGTTTTCACTGGCGCCGCTGCTGCTGATCGTCATCTCGGTTGCCGGCCTGGTGTTTGGCGCCGATGCAGCGCGTGGCGAAATCTTTTTGCAGCTCAAGGGCTTGATGGGCGCTGAAGGTGCCCTGGCGGTCCAGGGTCTGCTGGAGAGTGTCAGCAAGCCGTCCGAGGGCATCACCGGCGCCATCACCGGCGTGGTGTTGCTGGTTGTCGGTGCGACGACCGTGTTCGGTGAATTGCAGGATGACCTCGACCGCATCTGGAAAGCGCCGGAGCGTGCCAGCGGTGGCGGCATCTGGGGACTGCTGCGCGCCCGCGTGTTGTCATTTGGCATGATCCTCGGGATCGGGTTCCTGTTGACGGTGTCTCTGGTTCTCAGTGCCATGCTGGCAGCGTTGGGCAAGTTCTGGGGTTCGATGTTCATGGGCTGGGAAATCGTCCTGCATATCGTCAATCTGGTGTTCAGCCTGGTATTCGTCACGGTGGTGTTTGCCATGATCTATAAGATCATGCCGCGCGTGCGGATTGCATGGCGCGATGTCTGGATTGGTGCCGCAGTCACAGCCTTCCTGTTTGCGATCGGCAAATTCCTCATTGGCATGTATATTGGCAAGAGTGGCGTAACGTCCGGTTTCGGTGCTGCCGGCTCCGTGGTCGTGGTCCTCGTCTGGGTTTATTACTCGGCGCAAATCTTTTTGCTCGGTGCAGAATTCACCCAGGTCTATTCCCACGAGCGCGGTTCGCGCAAAGGATTGGGCCGTGAACATGCCCCGGAAAAGCGTCGTCCCGACTATGATGCAATCTTGCAACAACATTGACCATCCGCTGCCGGCAGTGCGCAATTTCATGACAAGCCTGTCGACTTGCTCTATACTTGCCCAAAATCGTAGGGCCAGTCCGTAGGGGTCATTGGCTTGCGCCGGGTGCACTGCGTTAGCGCATTCACATTGCGCAAGTGACCGCTGCCAACAGTTTGTGAGTGTGGCGCTGCCTGGGGCAGCCTGCATCCGTTGTTGCAGCTGTTCCAAAGCGTGCCGGCGTGCTCGATACAGATAATAGTCTGTAGTCGACCGAATCAATGTGGTTGACTGCGGTGAAACCTCGCTGCGGCCCTGACTTCGTTCGGGGTTGCCTTGGTTGTAGTCCTTTACTCAAGTCCCCGCCCTTCAATAACCCTCCTCGAACGGGGCGCCGGAATGCAGCATGGAGAAGTTTGCCGTTGACAGCGGCAAATCTCGTTCATGACGCCGACATCGCATGGCCTGGTAGATCACCTTGCTGTTGCGTATTGAAAATCTGCACACCGCGTTGTGCACATTGCAACCAGACCGTCGCAAAAGAATTGCACATGAATACTGCTGAGGCCAAGAAAGTCCTCGAAACCGCATTGCTGTGCGCGCATGAGCCTTTGTCAATCAGTGAATTGAAAAAGTTGTTTGTCGCTGGCAATGACAGGCCTGAGGAGTTCGGCACCGAGCCCATCCGCGCCATGCTCGAAGAGTTGCAGGGTGAATGGGTGGGCCGCGGCGTTGAAGTGGTCAGCCTCTCCACTGGCTGGCGCTTCCAGAGTCGGCCGGAAATGAAGGTCTATCTGGAGCGCCTGAATCCAGAAAAGCCGCCGCGTTATTCGCGTGCAACGATGGAGTTGTTGGCCATTATCGCTTACCGGCAGCCGGTGACGCGTGGCGACATTGAGGAAATCCGCGGCGTGACCGTCAACTCGCAAACCATCAAGATGCTGGAAGAGCGCGGCTGGATCGAAGCCATTGGACATCGCGACGTGCCGGGGCGGCCGGCCCTGTTTGCCACCACCCGGCAATTCCTCGATGACCTGGGTTTGACGTCGCTGGAACAATTGCCGCCGCTGCAGCAGGTCAGCAAAGGCGACATGCAGGGCGGCGCACTGCTTGAAATGCAGGCGCTGGAATCCGAGATTCTGGCGCTGGAACAGGCGTCCATCGATTTCTCGGCGCAGCAGGAAATCAACCCGGTGAAAACCGGACAGGACCAGATAGTGGAAGCAACTCCTCATGACCTCGCGCCGGAATCCTCATCCGATGGTGCGCCGGGTCAGTTTAACCAAGAACCGAACAATGACCCTGCCCAACTCGAATGACCTACCGGTGAACACACCGAACCGTGGCGATGCCGAAGCCAGCGACCGCAATGAAGTCGATGGCAACATCGCGCCGAAATCCGAACGCGCTGCCGTCAATGCCGATGGCAAGCCGGCCAAGCGCGGCGTGCGTGGACCGCGAACCTTGCGGCGCGCCCGCTCGACACCGCGCGGCGACAATGCCGGCAATGGTGTCAACGCCAACGGCGGCGGCCAAGGCAGCGAAGACAACCCGTTCGACGCTCCCAAGCCGATTCCGAATGAAGCCCTTGACGGCCAGGCGGGTATGGACGGTGCGCCAATGAATGTCGAGCGCACCCAGGTGCCGCGCCGCGAGCGCAAGCAGCGCGGTCCAGGCGTGACGATTTCCAAGGGGCGTGAAAACCGCGACAGCAACCGCGACGGCCAGAAAAATGCCAAGACGCCGCGCAAGCCGCGCGACGCCGGACCTCCTGGCAGCGTGCACGGCGCTTTCGGCAACAAGCAGAATCGCGCCAAGCCGGTCGACGCAGACGATGTGTTTTCATTTGTGACGTCGGATGATTTCGATCATCTGGCCGTTGACGACAAATCGGCTGGCCGCCATGCGCCGGCCAAGGCGGTGCGGCGCGATCTCACTGCCGAAGATGATGCACCGAAGCTGCACAAGGTGCTGGCCGAAGGTGGCCTGGGTTCGCGCCGCGACATGGAAGAGTTGATCATTGCCGGGCGCGTCTCGGTCAATGGCGAGTCGGCGCATATCGGCCAGCGTATCCTGCCAGCCGACCAGGTGCGCATCAACGGCAAGCTGCTGGCGCGCAAGGTCAGCAAAAAACCGCCGCGCGTGCTGGTGTACCACAAGCCGTCCGGTGAAATCGTCAGCACCAACGACCCTGATGGACGGGCATCGGTGTTCGATCATTTGCCGACCATGAAGGCGGCCAAATGGCTGGCGGTGGGTCGGCTCGATTTCAATACCGAAGGGTTGCTGTTGTTTACCACGTCGGGTGACCTGGCCAACCGGCTCATGCATCCGCGCTACAACATCGAACGTGAATATGCCGTGCGTACGCTGGGCGAGCTGGAAGAAGGCATGCGCCAGAAGCTGCTGGCCGGCGTTGAACTCGATGACGGCATGGCGCAATTTTCAAAAATCGCCGATGGTGGCGGCGAGGGTGTCAACAAATGGTATCGCGTTACCATTGGCGAAGGCCGCAACCGTGAAGTGCGGCGCATGTTCGAAGCCATCGGCCTGACGGTCTCGCGTCTGATCCGTACCCGGTATGGCGCCCTGACGCTGCCGCGCGGCCTCAAGCGGGGCCGCTGGGAAGAGCTCGACGAACATGCCGTGCGCGAGCTGTTGATGATCTCGGGTCTGGACAAGCTGGCCAATCCCAAGGAGGCGCCGAAGGGCCGTGGCGAAGGTCCCGGCCGTGCGGTCAATGGCAACAGCAGCAGTTATGAACCGGCTGCAGCGCCACGGCGTGGGCCAGGTGGCGCAGGTCGGGCACCGGGCCAGTGGCAAGGTCAAGGTCAAGGTCAAGGGCAGGGGCAGGGGCAGGGGCAGGGGCAGGGTTATGGCCGCGCAAACGGCCAGGGCAATGCCGGAGGCTACGGCCGTGACGGCGGCCAGGGCCAGGGTCAAGGCCGGGGTCCGTCCAAGCCGCGCCAGCCCGATCCGCTGCAAACCGCACTGGGTTTTCCGGGCATGGGGCAACCGCGCCGCTCGAACGGCCCGAATCGCAATGGTCCGGGCGGACCAGGGCGTGCAGCCGGTTCGAACCGGTTTGCCCAGCCAGTGGGCGTTTTCAAGGGCACGCCGCGGCGTGGTCCCAAGGGCGGCTGAAGACTGCAGGGGTCAAGCGTGGTGCGAAATCTTTTTGACGCCAGCCCCTTGCAGCGCTACACTGGTGGTCGAAGCAGCAATGGATACTGGTAGCTCAGTGGCAAGGCATGCGTTGGTGGCAAGATCGCTGACGCTGCACTTGCCATTGTCGTCTCATGGCTTGCGCGTTGCGGCGCATGCGTAAATCGGCTACAATCCTGTAGTTAACGAAACGCGTGCGGTCAACCATGTTTGAATGCATGGTGTTGTCTTGCAAGCGGTGGCGATACGGAAGATGGGCACATGCCCATTTTTTTTTTGTTGAACGGTTTGTCGCGTTTTTGGATACATCTTTTGGATGCATCATCTGGATTGCGCGATCCGGTTCGGGCAGCCTGGGACAAGCAAGCCAGGTACTGGTTTGAAGTATTGCACTCTGGAGAATGGTTTTGCGGTTGGTAGAACTGATAGAAAAAACCGTGCACGGCATGGGTTACGAAATGGTCGATTTCCAGCATGGCGCACGTGGCCTGCTGTGTGTCTACATCGACCTGGCCGGTGCCGCGCTGGAAGTCGACGACGCGACCATCACCGTGGAAGACTGTGAAAAGGTCACCCACCAGTTGCTGCATGTACTGACGGTGGAAAATGCAGTGTACGAACGGCTCGAGGTGTCATCGCCAGGGTTGGACCGGCCATTGAAGAAGATGGCAGACTTCGTACGTTTTGCAGGGCAGGAGGCGGTCGTCAAGTTGCGCACCGCCATGCCGAACGCACACAACCGCAAATCGTTCCAGGGCATTTTGCGCACCCCTGTGGGCGATCAGTGTCAACTCGAGTTTGAAACAGATGAAGGGTCGGCGATGCTGGAATTTACGCTCGCCGATGTGGACAAGGCACGCCTGGTGCCGAAAGTGGATTTTAGGAGCCGCAAAGCATGAGCCGCGAAGTTTTATTATTAGTCGATGCGTTAGCGCGCGAAAAGAATGTGGACAAGGACGTCGTCTTTGGCGCCCTCGAGCATGCGCTCGGCCAGGCCACCAAGAAACGCTACGAGGGCGACGTGGACATCCGCGTGACCATCGATCGCGAGACCGGCGAATTTGAATCGTTCCGCCGCTGGCACGTGGTTCCCGACGAAGCCGGCCTCCAGCTTCCGGACCAGGAAATCCTGCATTTCGAAGCCAAGGAGCAGATCGAGGATATCGATGTGGACGACCACATCGAAGAGCCGATCGAATCGGTCGAGTTCGGCCGCCGCTTTGCGCAGGACACCAAGCAGGTCGTCCTGCAGCGCATCCGCGACGCCGAGCGTGAACAGATCCTGACCGACTTCCTGGAACGTGGCGACTCGCTTGTCACCGGCACCATCAAGCGCATGGAGCGCGGTGACGCCATCGTCGAATCGGGCAAAATCGAAGCGCGCCTGCCGCGCGACCAGATGATCCCGAAGGAAAACCTGCGTATCGGCGACCGCGTGCGGGCCTATATCCTGAAGATCGAACGCAATGCGCGTGGACCGCAAGTGATCCTCTCGCGCACCGCGCCGGAATTCATCATGAAGTTGTTCGAACTCGAAGTGCCGGAGATCGAGCAAGGCCTGCTGCTGATCAAGTCGGCAGCGCGCGACCCTGGCGTACGCGCCAAGATCGCCGTGTTTACCGCCGACAAGCGCATCGACCCGATCGGCACCTGCGTCGGCATGCGCGGCTCGCGTGTGCAGGCTGTCACCGGCGAGCTCGGTGGCGAGCGTGTCGACATCGTGCTGTGGTCGGAAGACCCGGCGCAATTCGTCATCGGTGCCCTGGCGCCGGCAAATGTCTCGTCGATCATGGTCGATGAAGAAAAGCATGCGATGGATGTGGTCGTCGACGAAGAAAACCTGGCCATTGCCATCGGCCGTGGCGGCCAGAACGTGCGCCTGGCTGCTGACCTGACCCAATGGCAGATCAACATCATGACGGCCGAGGAATCGGCCGACAAGTCGGCCTCCGAAACCGCGGCGGTGCGTGCGCTGTTCATGGAGAAGCTCGACGTCGACCAGGAAGTCGCCGACATCCTCGTCGACGAAGGATTCGCCAGCCTGGAAGAGATCGCTTATGTGCCGATCACGGAAATGCTGGAAATCGAATCGTTCGATGAAGACACCGTCAACGAGTTGCGCAACCGTGCCCGCGATGCGCTGGTGACCGAAGCCATCGCTTCCGAAGAAGGCCTTGAAGGCATGGACGATGCCCTGGCCAATTTCGAAGGCATGGACCGGGTCATCGCCGGCAAGCTCGGCCTGGCAGGCGTGAAGACGCTCGAAGCCTTCAGTGCGCTTGCATATGATGAATTCGGCGCCATTTTGGCTCTGTCGGCCGACCGCGCACGGCATTTGATTGACAATGAATTTAAAGATGTGACCGATGACGAGATGCGACAGGTCGATGCCAAGTACGACGATCGTGCCAAGGCATTGCAGGCGAAAGTCTGGAGTCTTGCTGCTGCAAAGTAGGTGCACTCGGTGAGCGCTCGAAGGCGCGCTCATGCAGCGGGATCGACACGGTAGTATCCGAACGCGTTACATAGAAAAGAGGACTGAATGGCGAGTAACAACGTAGCCCAATTTGCCACCGAACTGAAGATGCCAGCAGACCTGCTGCTGACCCAGTTGCGCGCGGCAGGCGTCGACAAAAGCTCGGAAGCCGACCAGTTGTCCAAGGAAGACAAGGACAAGCTGCTCGGACATCTGCGGCGGGCGCATGGCGTGGCGCCGGATGGCGAAAAGAGAAAGATCACTCTGACGCGCAAGGAAACAACCGAAATCAAGCAGGCTGATGCCACTGGCAAGTCACGCACCATCCAGGTGGAAGTGCGCAAGAAGCGCACCTTCGTCAAGCGTGACGAAGCCGATGATGAAGTTGCAGCAGCGGTCGTGCCAGCCGTCGAGGCAGCACCGGTTGCGCCGCAGATCGACGAAGCCGAACTGGCCCGCCGGGCGGAAGAAGCACGCCGCAGCGCCGAGCTGATCGCGCGCCAGGAAGCGGACCTGCGTGAAAAGCAGGAGCGCCTGGCCAAGCTCGAAGCCGAGAAGGAAGCACAAGCCAAGGCCATGGCCAAGGCCGAGCAGGAAGCCCGCAAGGCTGCCGCTGCGGCCGCGCCCGTGGTCGCAGCCGTGCGTGAAGGCCCGTCTTCTGCCGAAGAAGCGGCCAAGGTGGCTGCTGAAGACAGCAAGAAGAAAGCCGCCCAGCAAGCGCGCGACGCCAAGGATGCCGCCGACAAGGCTGCCGCTGCCGAGAAGGCTGCCGCAACCGAGAAGGCACGCAAGGCGGTGGCCGATGAAGTGGCGCAGATCAAGTTGATGATGAGTGCGCCGCGGCGCGCCATCAAGGCACCGGAACCGGCGCCAGCGCCGGTGGTGGCCAAGGCCGCCGAAGGCACGCTGCACAAGCCGGCCGACAAGAAGCCGGGCGAAAAGAAGGATGACAAGAAACCGGCGGCAACGGTCGACAAGAAATCGATCAAGTCGGCCAATGTTTCCTCCACCTGGCAGGACGACGCCAAGAAGCGCGGTGCCGGTGGCTTGAAGACCCGTGGTGCGCCTGCAGGTGGCGCGCGGGACGGTTGGCGCGCTGGCCCGAAGGGCCGCCGCTCGTCGCATTCCGATGACCGCGAAACCAATTTCCAGGCGCCGACCGAAGCCGTGGTGCGTGAAGTGCACGTGCCGGAAACGATCACGGTTGCCGAATTGGCCCACAAGATGTCGGTCAAGGCTTCCGAAGTCATCAAGCATTTGATGAAGCTCGGCCAGATGGTGACGATCAACCAGGTGCTGGACCAGGAAACCGCCATGATTCTGGTGGAAGAAATGGGCCACACCGCGCATGCGGCCAAGCTGGACGATCCGGAAGCGCTGCTCGAAGAAGGCGTGGAACATGCCGACGTCGAACAGTTCCCGCGGGCGCCAGTGGTCACCGTCATGGGTCACGTCGATCACGGCAAGACCTCGCTGCTCGATTACATCCGCCGTGCCAAGGTGGCCTCGGGCGAAGCCGGTGGCATTACCCAGCATATCGGCGCGTATCACGTCGAGACGCCCGGTGGCATCATCACCTTCCTGGACACGCCGGGCCATGAAGCGTTTACCGCCATGCGTGCGCGCGGCGCCCAGGCGACCGATATCGTCATCCTGGTGGTGGCAGCCGACGACGGCGTCATGCCGCAGACCCGCGAGGCAATCGCCCATGCGAAAGCCGCCGGTGTGCCGCTGGTGGTGGCAATCAACAAGATCGACAAGCCGGGTTCGAGCCTAGACCGCGTCAAGCAGGAACTGATTGCCGAGCAGGTCGTGCCGGAAGAGTACGGTGGCGAATCGCCATTCGTGCCGGTTTCTGCCAAGACCGGCGAGGGCATCGACAACCTCCTCGAACAAGTCTTGCTGCAGGCGGAAGTGCTGGAGTTGCGCGCACCGGTTGCCGCACCCGCACGCGGCCTGGTCATCGAAGCGCGTTTGGACAAGGGCCGTGGTCCGGTTGCCACCATCCTGGTGCAGAACGGTACGCTCAAGCGTGGCGATGTCGTGCTGGCAGGTTCGGCCTATGGCCGCGTGCGTGCCATGCTCGATGAAACCGGCAAGAGCATTACCGAAGCCGGTCCATCGATTCCTGTCGAAATCCAGGGCTTGACCGAAGTGCCGAATGCCGGCGAAGAAGTCATGGTCATGGTCGACGAACGCAAGGCACGTGAAATCGGCTTGTTCCGTCAAGGTAAGTTCCGCGACGTCAAGCTGGCCAAGCAACAGGCCGCCAAGCTGGAAAACATGTTCGAGGCGATGGGCGAGGGCGAGGTCAAGAACCTGCCAATGATCATCAAGACCGACGTGCAAGGTTCGCAGGAAGCGCTGGTGCACTCGATGCAGAAGCTGTCGACTTCCGAAGTCCGGGTCCAGGTGGTGCATGCGGCAGTCGGTGGCATCACCGAGTCCGACGTCAACCTGGCCATGGCATCGAAGGCCGTCATCATTGGCTTCAACACCCGTGCCGATGCACAAGCGCGCAAGCTGGCCGAAGCCAACGGCGTCGATATCCGCTACTACAACATCATTTACGATGCGGTGGACGAGGTCAAGGCGGCAATGTCAGGCATGCTGGCACCGGAGAAGCGCGAGCAGGCTCTGGGTCTGGTCGAGATTCGCCAGGTCATCCTGGTCAGCAAGGTCGGCGCGATTGCCGGTTGCTATGTGCTCGAAGGCGTGGCCAAGCGTGGTTCGTCGGTGCGTCTGCTGCGCGACAATGTCGTGTTGTGGACGGGCGAGCTCGATTCGCTCAAGCGCTTCAAGGACGACGTACGCGAAGTCAAGGCTGGCTTCGAATGCGGTTTGACCTTGAAGAACTTCAACGACATCAAGGAAGGCGATCAACTGGAAGTCTTCGAAGTCCAGGAAATCGCACGGACCCTGTAAGGGTTTCCCACGGCCCAGGCCAGGGAGCGGAGCGGGCGTGGTCGCGGCGGAATTTTCGCCGCCACCACGCCCGTTCATTTTTTATTTGCGGAGTAAGTCATCATGGCAAAACACAGTAAAACCATGCCGACGCGCGGTCTGCGCGTGGCCGACCAGATCCAGCGCGATCTGGCCGAAATCGTTTCGTTCGAACTCAAGGATCCGCGCGTAGGCATGATCACCATCACCGAGGTGCAGATCACGCCTGATTATGCTCACGCCAAGGTGTTCTTCACCATGCTCAGCGACAGCAAGGAAGCCATCGCCAACACCGTGGGCGGCTTGACCAGCGCATCCGGTTTCATTCGTGGCCAGCTCGGCCGGCGCCTGACGATTCACACCTTGCCCGAGCTGCACTTCGTGCATGACACGTCGACCGCGCGCGGCATGGAATTGAGCAAGCTGATCGACCAGGCCAACGCAACGCGCGCAGTCGATGCGGATGAAGCCTGATTCCGCTCCTGCCCCGGATACCGGCGCAGGCACGAATGCGCTGGTGGAAAATTCCCGGCCAGTGCGCCGCAAACGGGTGCCGGTCCATGGCGTGCTGCTGCTCGACAAACCGGTCGGGCTGTCGAGCAATGACGCGCTGATTCGTGTCAAGCGCTTGCTCAATGCTGAAAAGGCAGGGCATACCGGTACCCTCGATCCCTTTGCAACGGGCTTGCTGCCGCTATGCTTTGGCGAAGCGACCAAGTTCTCCCAGGACTTGCTCAATGCCGACAAGACCTATGAAACCGTGGTTCATCTGGGCATCAGCACCGATACGGGAGACACCGAAGGTTTGCCGGTAATTACCGGCGACGTGGTGTTTACATTGGAGCAGATCGAGGCGGTGCTGGCGCAGTTTCGCGGTCCCATCGCACAGGTGCCACCGATGTACTCGGCCCTCAAGCGTGATGGCAAGCCGCTGTATGAATATGCGCGCGCCGGCATTACGCTGGAACGCGAAGCGCGCCAGGTGCAGATCCATGAACTGACCCTGCTCGATTACATGGCGCCTTACCTGACCTTGCGTGTCACCTGCAGCAAGGGTACCTACATCCGCGTGCTGGGCGAAGACATAGGCCGCGCATTGGGTTGCGGCGCGCATCTGAATGCACTGCGCCGCACCGCAGTCGGTACGCTGGTGATCGACGACGCCGTTGCCTTGGCCGCCATCGCTGATGAAGCCGAAGACTTGCGCCTGGCGCGTCTGGCGCCCATCGATGCACTGCTGTCGAGTTTTCCGATTGTCACTGTCGATGACGAGGTTGCAGCACGCTTTCTCAATGGCCAGCGGATTTCGCTGGGCAAGGAAGGCATTGCCGCGCCAGCAGAGGAGGGCAGGGTGCGCGTCTATCGTGCGGGCGATGGCCAGTTGCTGGGCACCGCGCAGATCAGGGAGTTTGGCGTCCTTGGTCCTGAACGGCTGGTGGTCGCCGGGCGCGAACTGGATGGCGGGCAAAAAAAGCCGGCTTAGCAAACTGCGCCAGAGCGGCAAACAATCTGTTCGGGCGCCTGTGCGGCAAAGTGAGCAAGCGCAAAGTAAGAATAGACGGCCACACTGGCCGCCTGTTTCGCTTCACGGCTTGTCCCTGCGAATTCCTGGATTACCGCTTTCTTCGGTCAACGACTGGATCAGGGCAGTACCGACTGCTTTGTCGCATACGCGCCAGCAACCCATTGAAATGCCAGCGCTTTTTGAATTTCCTGCAACGCAGCATGCTATACTCTCCGGTTTCCCGAGTCGTGCTTGCTTTTTTCTGAGCAACTTACCAGTTCCCTACAAGATCATGTCAAATATAAAACGCGCCATCCGTAACATCGCCATCATCGCCCACGTCGATCATGGCAAGACGACCCTCGTTGACCAGCTGCTGCGTCAGTCGGGCACCTTCCGCGACAACCAGCAGGTCGATGCGCGCGTCATGGACTCGAACGATCTTGAAAAGGAACGTGGCATCACGATTCTGTCCAAGAACTGCGCCGTCGAATATGAAGGCACGCACATCAACATCGTCGATACGCCGGGCCATGCCGACTTCGGTGGTGAAGTCGAGCGCGTGCTGTCGATGGTCGACAGCGTGCTGCTGCTGGTCGACGCCGTCGAAGGCCCGATGCCGCAAACCCGCTTCGTCACCCGCAAGGCGCTGGCGCTGGGCCTGAAGCCGATCGTCGTGGTCAACAAGATCGACCGTCCGGGCGCGCGCCCTGAGTGGGTCATCAACGCCACGTTCGAATTGTTCGACAAGCTGGGCGCCACCGAAGAGCAGCTCGACTTCCCGGTCGTGTTCGCTTCGGCACTCAATGGCTATGCCAGCCTGGATCCGGAAAACCGTGGCGGCGACATGAAGCCGCTGTTCGATGCCGTGCTCAAGAACGTGCCGGTGCGCGACGACGATGCCGACGGTCCGCTGCAGCTGCAGATCTCCTCGCTCGATTATTCCTCGTATGTCGGCAAGATCGGCATTGGCCGCATCACCCGTGGCCGCGTGCGCGCGCTGCAGGACGTCATCATCATGGACGGCCCTGAAGGCACGCCACGCAAGGCGCGCATCAACCAGGTGCTGAACTTCAAGGGCCTGGAACGCGTGATCGTCGAAGAAGCGGTTGCCGGCGACATCGTGCTGATCAATGGTATCGAAGAACTCGGCATCGGCACCACCGTCTGCGCACCGGACACGCCGGACGCGCTGCCGATGCTGACCGTCGATGAGCCAACGCTGACGATGAACTTCATGGTCAACAGCTCGCCGCTGGCCGGCCGCGAAGGCAAGTTCGTCACCAGCCGCCAGCTGCGTGACCGCCTGGAACGCGAATTGAAAGCCAACGTTGCATTGCGCGTGGCGCCAACCGACGACGACACGATTTTCGAAGTCTCGGGCCGCGGTGAATTGCATCTGACAATCCTGCTGGAAACCATGCGCCGCGAAGGCTATGAACTGGCTGTCTCGCGTCCGCGCGTGGTCTACAAGATGGTCGATGGCGTGCGTCACGAGCCGTTCGAACAACTCTCGATCGACGTCGAGGAAGTCAACCAGGGTGGCGTGATGGAAGAACTCGGCCGCCGCCGTGGCGACCTGCAGGACATGCAGCCGGATGGCAAGGGACGCGTGCGTCTCGAGTACAAGATCCCGGCCCGTGGCCTGATCGGCTTCCAGGGTGAATTCATGACGCTCACGCGCGGCACCGGCTTGATGAGCCATGTGTTCGATGAATACGCACCTGTGGATGCCTCGAAGACCGGCGACCTCGGTGGCCGCCGCAATGGCGTGCTGATCTCGCAGGACGACGGCGCTGCCGTGGCCTACGCGATCTGGAAGCTGCAGGACCGCGGCCGCATGTTCGTGGTCCATAACGACCCGGTCTATGAAGGCATGATCATCGGCATTCACTCGCGTGAAAACGACTTGATCGTCAACCCGATCAAGGGCAAGCAGCTCACCAACGTGCGTTCATCGGGTACCGATGAAGCAGTGCGCCTGGTGCCGCCAATCCAGATGTCGCTCGAGTATGCAGTTGAATTCATCGACGATGATGAACTGGTTGAAATCACGCCGAAGAGCATCCGTCTGCGCAAGCGCTATCTGAAGGAACATGAGCGCAAGAAGGCTTCGCGCGAAGCGTAATTTGCTGTTGTCCTATCCTGTCTTGCTCCCTACGCTGCCAGCCGCAATGGTTCGATGGTGACAAGCAGGCAAGGAATTGAAAGCTGAAAAGGAAACGCCCCGCTGCCAGTCATTCTGGCAGCGGGGCGTTTTTGCTTGTGTGCCGTGCTTTTCAGATACCTGGCCTTCGGCACCTCTACCCATGCCGGTGCTTCTCATGCCAATTTATCAGAAGTCAAGAGCACCCGCTGCGCAATCCCCGCAGTCACGCCGGTGTCGTTATCGCTTTCACACGGACGACCCGCATCGACAGCAAACCAGGTATTCAAACCATCCCGGGGTTTTCGATAACGCGTGAGCAAGCAAATTTCACGACGGACGATCATCGCAGCAATGCGACATCCCGGGAGGATCTTGTGCACCGCATTGGAAACAAAAAACAACACATCGGCAGAGCAGGGCAAGGGCCGATGCCGCCGGGGAGGTAAAATATCCTCAGTGCAACTTTTCGGCTTTGCCCGCCATGTCAACAAATCATTCCCATCGCCGCGCGGTATTGCTCATGATGGGGGCCGCCTCCCTGTGGAGTTTTGCCGGGGTGGTTACCCGCCACCTGGAAGCTGCGCGCGGCTTTGAAATCAGTTTCTGGCGCAGCCTGTTCGCCGCCCTGTTCCTCATTGCCGTGCTGGCCTGGCGCCAGGGTACGCGCGCCATGGCGCACTCGGTATTTGCCGGCGGCCGGCTCGGCCTGGTGTCGGGCCTGATGTGGGCCTCGATGTTCATCTGCTACATGCTGGCATTGACCATGACCACGGTGGCCAACGTACTCATCGTGTCGAGCCTGTCGCCTCTGCTTACCGCCTTGCTGGCCTGGACCTTCCTCAGCCAGCGCATTGCGCCACGCACCTGGCTGGCAATCGCGGTGGCCGGTGTCGGCATGCTGTGGATGTTTACCGGCAGCCTGTCGCTGGCTGGCGGCTTGTCGATACCGGCCCTGCTGGTAGCGTTTGCGGTGCCCCTCACCACGGCAACCAATTATGTGCTGCTCAACCGCGCCGGCCAGCATGTCGATCTGATGCCCTCGGTGCTGATCGGCGCGGTGCTGTCGACGCTGCTGATGATTCCCTGTGCCTGGCCGATGCAGGCCTCGCTGCACGACATCATCATACTGGCGCTGCTGGGCATGTTCCAGCTGGCCTTGCCGTGCATGATGGTGGTCGCAGCAGCCAAGACCTTGTCGGCGCCGGCCATTTCCCTGCTGGGTTTGCTCGAGGTGCTGCTCGGTCCATTCTGGACCTGGCTGGGTGCCGGTGAAGTGCCGGCCCAGGCCACGCTGATGGGCGGGGCAGTGGTGGTGGCAGCGCTGGCACTCAATGAAATTGCCGCCCTCAGAAAACCGTCAGTGGTGTAAGAGCGGCGCTGACCACAGGCGCTTTCTGGCAACGCCGTTTTAACGGTACAGCGCGACTGCACCATTTCATGAGTGCACCAATCCACACTGCACCACTCCATCACTGCACCAGTTGGCGACTGGGTTACCGCGCCACTGCGCCATCGCAGCCTCCATGCGTTGCTGCACTGCCCAGCGCCTGACAGCCAGTTGCCCGCAACCCGGGGCGCTGGCTTCTGGAGCGCGCTTGTCGATTCGCCTATAATCACGGATTGCGTTGCAGCGGGAACGGTTCATCAATTTCGCCGGCAGCGCGCGAAACGGATGAAAGCGGTTCATGGAAGACAACGAATTCGACAATGAAGACTGGCGCCGCATGCTGCGCCACCTCGGTGAAAACCCTGACCGACAGGGTCTTCAGGAAACCCCCGCACGCGTAGCCAAGGCATGGCAACACTGGACTTCCGGCTACCGGCAAGATCCTGCCGAGATTCTCAAGGTGTTCGAGGACGGCGCCGAGAAATACAGTGAACTCATCGTGGTGCGTGGCATCCCGGTGTACAGCCACTGCGAACATCACCTGGCGCCTTTTTTCGGCACTGCCACGGTCGGCTATACCCCGAATGGCAAGATCGTCGGCCTGTCCAAACTGACACGGCTGGTCGACTGTTTCGCCAAACGGCTGCAGGTCCAGGAACGCCTGACCATGCAGGTAGCGGAGTCATTCATGGAAATCCTGCAGCCATTGTCGGTTGGCGTGGTCATTCGCTGCCGTCACAT
>JBPBPY010000339.1:0-16322 GCA_050954505.1 Janthinobacterium lividum | reverse complement strand
CTGCCGGTAGCGATGCGGCAAATGACCAGACGCGCACAATCAGCGCTGCCGACGTCCGGCGTTGCAGACTCAAGGAAGCACGGCGGGAAAGTCTGCAGGAATGACTATGGCAAATCCTGCAGGAATCACTGCAGGAAAGACTACGGCAAATGCTGCAGCAACACAGACACAGCGGCAAGCACTGCAGGAACTCCTGCAGCAAGCATTGCCGCAGGCACTGCGCCCAAGACTGGCCAGTTCGGCACAGGGTGGGGCTAATCCTCAACTATTTGGTAGCCCCGCCGTGCGTCTGTCCTTCATGTTGTTCCAGATAGCGCAGCAAGCCCTTCAAGGCGTGCGCCACGGTTTGCTCGCGCACCGACTGCCGGTCACCGGTAAACACCAGCCGTTCGGTATGGGCGGCTTCGCCATGCGACCAGCCGAAGCAGACCGTTCCCACCGGCTTGCCGGGGACTGCACCGGTTGGCCCGGCAATGCCGGTGGTCGACAACGCGACATGGGCGTCGCTGACCGAGACTGCACCTTCGGCCATGGCAGCAGCAATTTCTTCGCTGACCGAACCATGCTGGGCAATCAGCGCCGGGGAAATGCCGAGCATCTCCGACTTCGAACCATTCGAATAGGTGACGAAGCCGCAGTCGAACCAGTCCGACGATCCGGCAATTTCCGTGATCGCCTGGGCCACGCCACCGCCGGTACAGGACTCGGCAGTGGCCAGCAGCCAGCGTTTCTTTTGCAATGCAAGGCCGACTTGCTGCGCGAGGTCGATGAGATTATCCATGGCAAAAACTCCTAGTTCGAAAATGTCGGATAACTTTACCACTGCAGCAAGACTGTCATGACGATGCCGATCAATCCCCGGAACCGAACCCGCCACCGCCCGGCGTTTCGATGACGAAGACATCGCCGGGCGATACCGTTGTGCTGGCGACAAAGCCAAGGTCCTCGCGCTCGCCGCTTGCGCGCAGCACGTAGTTCTTGCCGCAGGCCCCGGGGTGGCCGCCAGCGGCGCCAAACGGGGCAATGACCCGGTTGTTGGAAAGGATCGATGCCGTCATCGCTTCGAGGAAGCGGATCTTGCGCACGCCGCCATTGCCGCCGCGCCAGCGCCCGCCGCCACCCGAGCCGGCGCGGATTTCATAGCTGTCGAGCTGGACCGGATAACGCCATTCGAGAATTTCCGGATCGGTCAGCCGCGAGTTGGTCATGTGCGTCTGCACCACGTCGGTTCCATCAAAACCATCGCCGGCGCCGGAGCCGCCCGAAATGGTTTCGTAATACTGGTGGCGTTCATTGCCGAAGGTAAAGTTGTTCATCGTGCCCGGCGCCGACGCCAGCACGCCAAGTGCACCGTACAGCGCATTGGTGATGCAGCTGGAGGTTTCCACATTGCCCGATACCACTGCAGCCGGGAAATGGGGGTTGAGCATCGAGCCCGGTGGAATGATCACCTTCAGCGGTTTCAGGCAGCCGGCATTGAGCGGAATGTCATCGTCGACCAGCGTGCGGAACACATACAGCACCGCCGCCATGCAGATGGCGCTCGGGGCATTGAAGTTGTTCGGCAGTTGCGGCGATGTGCCGGTGAAGTCGATTTCGGCACTGCGGCTGGCCTGGTCGACGCGGATGGCCACCCGGATCGAGGCGCCGTTATCGAGCCGGTAGTCATACTCGGCATCCTTCAGCGCGCTGATCACGCGGCGCACCGCTTCTTCGGCATTGTCCTGCACATGCTGCATGTAGGCCTGCACGGTTTCGAGGCCGAAGTGGTCGACCATGTTGAGCAGTTCTTCCACGCCTTTCTGGTTGGCCGCCACCTGGGCTTGCAGGTCGGCCAGGTTCTGGCGGATATTGCGCGCGGGGTAGGGGCCGGAGCCAAGCAGGTCGATAACCTCCTGTTCGAGGAACAGGCCGGCGCGCACCAGCTGGAAGTTATTGATCAGCACGCCTTCCTGCTCCACCGTGGTGCTGTCGGCCGGCATCGAACCGGGCGTGATGCCGCCGATGTCGGCATGATGGCCGCGCGAGCCGACATAAAACAGCACATTGATGCCGGCGCGGTCGAACACCGGTGTGATCACGGTGACATCGGGCAGATGGGTGCCGCCATTGTAGGGGTCGTTGAGCATGTAGACGTCGCCGGCGCGCATGCGCTGGCGATTTTCACGGATGATGGTCTTGATGCTGTCGCCCATCGAACCCAGGTGCACGGGAATGTGCGGCGCATTGGCGATCAGATTGCCATCGGCATCGAACAGTGCACAGGAAAAATCCAGCCTTTCCTTGATGTTGACCGAGAACGCGGTGTTCTGCAGGCGCAGGCCCATCTGCTCGGCAATGCTCATGAACAGGTTGTTGAAGACTTCCAGCATTACCGGGTCGGCATCGGTGCCGGCGGCGCGGCGCACGCGGCGCGCACCGATGCGGTTCATCACCAGGTGGTTGCGCGGCGTCAGTTCGGCGTTCCAGCCTGGTTCGACCACATTGGTGGCATTGGCTTCGGCGATGATGGCCGGGCCTTGCACCACATCGCCGGGGCGCATGTCGTCGCGCCGGTACAGCGCCGTGGCATGCCAGGCGCCGCCGGAGAACAGCTGTACCGTGTCGGCCGGCAGCAAGGGGCCGCTGCGTGCGGGCTGTTGTTCCAGGCCCTGGTTTTCCTCGGCCGCCGCACCCACGGCTTCGACCGAAATGGCTTCGGCAATCAACGCCCGTCCCGGCATGAGGAAGGAGTAGCGCTTGCGGTAGGCCGCTTCGAAACTGGCTGTCATGTCCTGCACCGTGCCGAGGTCGACCACGATGGCGGAGTCGGTGCCCTCATAGCGCAGGTGCACCCGTTGCAATACATGGATGCAGGCCGGGTGCACGCCTTGCGCCAGCAGGTCGGCAGTGGCGTCGCTGGCCAAAGTCTGCAGGCGCGCCTCCAGCGTCAGCATCACCTCATCGGCGAGGCGTACTTCCATCGATTGCTCACGCATTGCGGTCTGGTCGGCCAGGCCCATGCCGTAGGCCGAGAGCACACCGGCCAGCGGATGGGCAAAGACCCGCGACATGCCCAGCGCATCGGCCACCAGGCAGGCGTGCTGGCCGCCGGCGCCGCCAAACGTGGCCAGGGTGTATTCGGTGACATCGTGGCCACGCTGGACGGAAATGAACTTGATTGCATTGGCCATGTTGCCGACCGCAATGTCGATGAAGCCTTCGGCCAGTTCTTCCAGGCTGCTGCGTTTGCCGGTCTCGCGAAAGATGCGCTCGGCCAGCGCAGTGAATTTTTCCACCACCGCGTCGCGGTCCAGCGGCTGGTCGGCCCTGGGGCCGAAGACCTGCGGGAACCAGGCCGGCTGGATCTTGCCGAGCATGACGTTGCAATCGGTGACTGCCAGCTGGCCACCGCGCCGGTAGCTAGCCGGGCCTGGATTGGCGCCGGCGCTGTCGGGTCCGACGCGCAGCCGGGCGCCATCGAAATGCAGCACCGAGCCACCGCCGGCGGCAACGGTATGGATGCTCATCATCGGCGCGCGCATGCGCACGCCGGCCACCTGGGTCTCGAATTCGCGCTCGAATTCACCGGCATAGTGGGACACATCGGTGGAGGTGCCACCCATGTCGAAACCGATGATGCGGTCGAACCCGGCCGTGCGGGCAGTGCGCACCATGCCGACGATGCCGCCGGCCGGACCGGAGAGGATCGAGTCCTTGCCCTGGAAACGGTGGGCATCGGTCAAGCCGCCGCTGCTTTGCATGAACAGCAGGCGCACATCCGCATCCATCTGGCCGGCCACCTGTTCGACATAGCGGCGCAGGATCGGCGACAGATAGGCATCGACCACCGTGGTGTCGCCGCGCGAGACCAGCTTCATCATCGGGCTGACCTTGTGCGACACCGAAATCTGGGTGAAACCGGCTTCGCGGGCCAGTTTTTCCACACGCGCTTCATGATCGCTGTAGCGGTAGCCGTGCATCAAGACGATGGCCAGTGATCGGTAACCCTGTGCATGCAGGCTGGCCAGTTCGGAACGCACTGCCGATTCGTTCAGGGCAACAAGAATTTCGCCCTGCGCACTCATGCGCTCCTCGACTTCCACCACGCTGGAATACAGCAGCTCCGGGAGGATGATGTTGCGGTCGAACAGGCGCGGACGGTTCTGGTAGGCGATGCGCAGGGCATCGCGAAAACCGCGGGTGATGAGCAGGGCAGTGCTGTCGCCCTTGCGCTCAAGCAAAGCGTTGGTGGCCACGGTGGTGCCCATCTTCACCGCCTCGACCTGCCGTGCGGGAATCGACTGCTGTGCCGTGAGCCCGAGCAGCTGGCGGATGCCGGCCACTGCCGCATCGCGGTATTGCTCGGGATTTTCGGACAGCAATTTCTTCGTCGTCAACGTGCCGTCCGGCCGGCGCGCGACGATATCGGTGAACGTGCCGCCGCGGTCGATCCAGAACTGCCAGCGTTTGTCTTGCTCACCATGCAATGCTTGCTCATCAATCATGAGGATTTGCCTTTCAGTTATTAACAAATTTTGCCGTCAGCGCGGCTTCTTTATACATTCGCCACCAGGCTGCCGTGAGCTGCTGTGGGTTGTTGCCGGGATGTTTCCTTCCAATAGCCGGTGACCGCACGAAACGCTTTTTTTTCTCCACTTTTTGTCGCCCGTACAACAGCTGAAAAAAAATCCGGCCGGATTTTCCGAAACACGTACTAGAATAAAACGTCGATGATTCGTCGATATAGTAGTGATGTAACGTCAAAGTTTCAAGCGAAAGCATTCACCGTGCCGCAAAAGAAACGCTGCTTTGCAACAGCGCGGATAGAAATTATTTGCAGCTTGCAATCACGTTGCCCGGCATGTGTGCAGCAGCGCATCGAGGTTTTCAGGAATTTCAATCACATTGGAGACGGCCATGAGCCAGTGGCAATTACCGCAGAGACAGTCTTGCTCCATCTGGGCCGGGATCGCTGCAGGCCGCACGATGTTGATGGCCGTGACGATGGTGCTGAGCGGATTGCTGTTCTGTGGCGGCGCCATCGGCGCATCCCCGGCGCTGGCCCTGGCACTGCCGTCAGAAATCAGCATTGCCACGGCGTATGCGGCCGATAATTTCCAGACCCAGAACCTGCAGATGTTTGCCGACGACGTGCGGCGCGCAACCAATGGCAAGGTCAACTTCAAGCTCTATCCCGCCGGTTCGCTGCTCAAGCCGGCCGACATTTTTTCCGGCGTGCGCGCCGGTCGCGCCGGCGCCGGTGAAATGATGATGTCCAGCCTGACGCATGAAGCGGTCATCTTCGGACTCGATGCACTGCCGTTCATCGTCTCGGACTATGACGATGCACGGCGCATGTGGAAAGCCTCGCGGCCGGCCGTGGCCGAGGCGCTGCATGCGAAGGACCTGGAACTGCTGTACGCCGTGCCCTGGCCGGGACAGAACCTCTACGCCACGCGCGAAATCAAGAGCGTGATCGATTTCCGTGGCCTGCGCATGCGCACCTACAACCAGAGCACGGAACGCATTGCCGAACTGGTGGGCGCCTCCAAGGTCAGTTTCCAGGTGATCGAACTGGCGCGTGCCATCGAACAGGAAAAGCTTGACCTGATGCTGACGTCAAGCTGGACTGGCGTCGATACCAAGGCATGGTCGCGCATGCATTACTACTACAAGGTCAATGCCTGGATTCCCAAGAACATGGTGTTCATCGATGCCAAACTGTTCGCCGGCCTTGACGCTGCCACCAAGGCCATTGTGCGCGAAGCGGCCGAAGTGGCCGAACGGCGTGGCTGGAAGATGAGCCAGGAAAGCGACCGCCGTTATGAAAGCCAGCTGGCGGCCAATCATGTGAATGTGTCCACGCTGGATTTCTTTCTGCGTTCCTATCTCGACCGCATGGGCGAGAACCTGGCGCGCGACTGGCTGCGCAAGGCCGGACCGGATGAACTCAATGTGCTGTTGAAGTACACCACCGAGCGGTCGATGAAGTAGCGCCACAGCGTCAAAGCGTTGCCGTATTTTTCGTGCTCCAGCCAGCGTGCCGGCAGGAGATTTTTTTTGTCCCGAAGCCTGAGGTTTTCAACTTGATTCTGGCGTTTGAATTTGGCAAATCGATGATGCCGGCCCGTGCATTGCATCCGGTAACCGGCTTGAGTCTGAAGAGTAAATTCACGTCCTGCCTCGGACTTCCATTTCGTGATGAAAGAGAGTCGACATGTCAGACACCATGACAATCATCGGACGGTGCTTGCACTGGCTGTTGCAATGGAACTTGCTGTGCCCTTGGCGTTGTTCTCCGCGCTTGCCGGCCTTGACGGCGCAGCCGTTTTCATTGCCGGTACTGGTTTTTCTGGCCGCGCTGGGGCTGGCGGCGCAGCCGGCCTGGGCGCAGCAGGAAATCCGCATCGGCGTGCTTTACCCGTTGACGGGTGCGGCTGCCTCGACCGGTGCAGAAATGAAGGCGGCACTGGAGCTGGCTGCCGATGTCATCAACAACGGGGCACGGGATGTGCCGGCCTTGCCATTTGCCAGCGGCGGCGGTTTGCCGAATCTGAAAGGCGCGCGCATCAAGCTGGTGTTTGCCGATCACCAGGGCAACCCGCAAGTCGGTGCCAGCGAAGCCGAGCGCCTGATCAGCCAGGAAAAGGTGGTGGCACTGGTCGGTGCCTATTTCAGCAACGTCACGGCGACCACCAGCCAGGTAGCGGAACGCAACGGCATTCCTTACCTGAATCCCGAATCCTCATCGGCCACGCTGACCAACCGTCAATTCAAATGGTTTTTCCGCACCACGGCCCATGACGACTTGTTCGTGCAAAACTTCTTCACGTTTTTCAGCGAACTGCAGGCGAAGAAAGGGGTGAAGATCAGCCAGCTCGGTCTGTTCAATGAAAACACCTTGTGGGGCAATGAAACCACCAAGCTGGAAACCCGGCTGGCGCAGGAAAAAGGCTATGCCATCGTCAAGTCGATCGCCTATCCCGCCAAGAGCACCCAGCTGACTTCGGAAGTTCAGGCGCTCAAGGCGGGCAATCCACAAGTGGTGATGCAATCATCCTATCTTGGCGACGCCATCATGGCCATGAAGACCTACAAGGAACTTGGTTTTTCACCCGACATGATCCTGGCCAACAACGCCGGCTTCACCGATACCGAGTTCATTCACACGCTGGGCAAGGACGCCAATTACATCATCACGCGCGAAGTCTGGTCACTTGACCTGGCCAGAAACAAGCCGCTGATCAAACAGGTCAATGACCTGTTCTTTGCCCGCAACAAGATCAACTTCACCGGAAATTCGGCGCGCACCTTCACTGGCCTGATGACACTGGCAGACGCCATCAACCGCGCTGCCTCGACCAAGCCGGAAGCCATTCGCGCGGCCCTGGCGGCCACCAGCATCAGTGGCGACAAGCTGATCATGCCGTGGAAGGGCATCCAGTTCGACGGCAATGGCCAGAACATCCATGGTTCAGGCATCCTGGTGCAGATCATCGATGGGCAATACCATACGGTCTGGCCGTTCGATATCGCAACCCGCGATGTGGTCTGGCCGATGCCGAAATGGGACGCGCGCAAATGACCGCCGAGATCCTGTTGCAGACGCTGGCTTCCGGCATCCTGATCGGCCTGATCTATGCGCTCGTGGCGATCGGCCTGACACTGATCTTCGGCGTCATGGACATCGTCAACTTCGCCCACGGCGAATTCCTGATGTTCGGCATGTACGCCAGCTTCTGGCTGTATGCACTATATGCATTCGACCCGATTTTCACGCTGCCGCTGACGGCGCTGCTGCTGTTTGCTCTGGGCGTGCTGGTGTACCACCTGGTGATCCGCCGCATTACCAACGCCACCATGCTGTCGCAGATTTTCACCACCTTCGGCTTGATGATCCTGTTTCGCGGCATTGCGCAGTTCTTCTGGAAACCGGATTTCCGCACGGTTGGCCACAGCATTGTCAGCGGCAACGTCGAGCTGGCCGGCATCCAGATCGGCCAGCCGCAGCTGAGCGCCGGTGCCGGCGCCATTCTGGTCACAACCGGCATCTACCTGTTCCTGACCCGCACGCGTGCCGGTGCGGCGCTGGAAGCGACGGCGGCCGACAAGGAAGCAGCACGGTTGATGGGGATCGATTCGCAAAAGATGTTTGCGCTGGCCTGGGGCGTGGGTGCGGCTTGTGCCGGCGTGGCCGGTGCGCTGCTGTCGACGTTCTTTCCCATCTTTCCCGATGTCGGCGCCAATTTCATCCTGATTGCGTTCGTGGTGGTCAACCTGGGCGGTTTCGGCAGCGTGGTCGGTGCGCTGGTGGCCGGTGTGCTGGTGGGGGTCATCGAGGTCATGGGCGGCTTGCTGATCGGACCGCAATACAAGCTGGCCATCGTGCTGAGCTTGTTCCTGGCAGTCTTGATGCTGCGACCGCACGGCTTGATGGGCAAGCCAGCATGAACGACCTCACCACTGCATGCCTGCGCCATGGCCGGGCAGGGTTGATCCTGCTGTTGCTGCTGGCATTCGCACTGCCCTGGGTGCTGACCGACGCCACGCATCAAAACCTGGCCATCCTTGTGCTGATGGCTGCCCAGCTCGGGGTGGCATGGAATATCCTCGGCGGTTATGCCGGCCAGATATCGCTGGGCCAGGCGGCATTCTATGGACTCGGTGCCTATGCCTCGACCTTGCTGTTTGCCCAATGGGGCTGGAATGCCTGGCTGGCCATGCTTGCCGGTGCGCTGCTGGCGGCGCTGGTCAGCCTTGGCATTGGCTGGTCCTGTTTCCGGCTCAAGGGCCACTATTTTGCCATGGCCACCATTGCCGTAGCAGAAATCATCCAGGTCGTCTTCACCAACTGGGAGTTTGCCGGTGCGGCCGTCGGCCTGACCATTCCCATGGACCGCACCGGTTGGCACACCCTGGTGTTTTCCTCCAAGCTGCCTTACTACTACCTGGCTCTCGGGTTGCTGATGCTGACCTTGCTGGTGAACTACCTCATCGAGCGCAGTTACCTGGGCTATTACTTTCGCGCCATCAAGGATGAACCCGATGCAGCCCGCAGCCTGGGCATTCCACTTGCACGCTACAAGCAGGTGGCGTTTGCCATCAGCAGTTTCTTCACGGCGCTGGGCGGCAGCCTGTACGCACAGAAAGAACTCTACATCGACCCGGCTTCCGTCCTCGGCACCGGCGTGTCGATCAAGATGGCGCTGGTGGCCATTCTCGGTGGTGTCGGCACGCTGTTCGGGCCACTGGCCGGCGCCGGCATCCTGACCTTGATCGAGGAAGGCACGCGCGCCCTCTTTGGTGGTTCCGGCCGCGGCACCGACTTGATCATCTATGCGCTGCTGATCGTGCTGATTGCCGTGTATTACCCTGCCGGCCTGCTGGGCTGGGTACGGCATCGGCTGGCCCGGCATCGCCGCAGCAGCCGCGCGCAGGACAAATCGGTGGAGTTGCCATCATGAGCCTCTTGCAGATCGATCGAGTCAGCAAACGCTTCGGCGGCATCGTTGCCAACCAGGATGTCTCCTTCACCGTCGAAGCCGGCCAGATCGTCGGCCTGATCGGGCCGAACGGTGCCGGCAAGACCACCTTGTTCAATTGCATTGCCGGCTTCGCGCCGCCCACCTCGGGCACCATCCATCTTGACGGCGTGCGGATCTCGGGCTTGAATCCCGAACAATGCGCCCGCGCCGGCGTTGGCCGCACCTTCCAGATTGCCCGCACGTTTGCCAGCATGACGGCGCTGGAGAATGTCATGGTCGGCGCCTTCCTGCTCGACCGCAGCGTCACCGGTGCACGCCATCGCGCGGCAGGCTTGCTCAACTTCGTCAACCTGGGCCAGCATGCCGACCGGCCCGCCGCCAGCATGACCATCAGTGAGCAGCGCCGGCTCGCGGTGGCGCGCGCCCTGGCAGTCAAGCCGCGCCTGTTGCTGATGGATGAAGTCATGGCCGGCCTGAACCCGACGGAAGTCAACGAAACGGTCGATGTCGTGCTGCGCATTCGCGCCCACGGCATTGCCTGCCTGATCGTCGAACATGTACTCGAGGGCATCATGCCGGTGGCCGATGCGATCGTGGTGCTTGATGATGGCCGCAAGATTGCCGATGGCACGCCGGCGCAGGTATCCAACGATGCGCGCGTCATTGCCGCCTACCTGGGAGACGCATGATGCTGCGGCTGCAAAATCTGAAAGTCAGCTATGACGGCGTGCTGGCAATTTCCAAGGTCGACCTCAGTGTCAGCCGCGGCCAGATCGTCGCGCTGGTAGGGGGCAACGGCAACGGCAAGTCGACCACGCTGCGCGCTGCTGCCGGCTTGAATTTTCCCGATGCCGGCGAGGTGCTGTTCGAAGGCCGTGACATTACCCGTGTGCCGGCGCATCAACGCGTGGCCCTTGGCCTGTCCCTGGTACCCGAGGGACGGCGCCTGTTCGGCCGCCTGACGGTGGCGCGCAATCTGGAACTGGGTGCCTACACCCGGCGTGACGGCGCCGGCGTGACGCAGTCGCTGGAGCGCATCTACGATACCTTCCCCATACTCAAGGAGCGCCGCCACCAGCTGGCCGGCACCATGAGCGGCGGCGAACAGCAAATGCTGGCCATCGGCCGCGGCTTGATGGCCGAGCCGAAAATGCTCATGCTTGACGAGCCTTCCTGGGGCATTGCGCCAAAGTTTGTCACCAAGGTTCTCGACACCATACAGCGCGTCAATGAAACAGGTGTCTCGGTTCTGCTGGTGGAACAGAATCTGCACAAGGCGCTCGACATCGCCCACTACGGCTACGTGATACAGACCGGTCGCATCGTCATGCAGGGCGCCGGCCAGGAATTGCTCGGCAACGCAGAAATCCGCAAGGCCTACCTGGGCCTGTGAAACCGCTGAAAGGAATGACATGAATACCTCCGCCAACCTGCCTGTCCACACCCTGGAGAGCCTGCGCCACCAGGCGCCTTCGCAGATTCGCCAGCTGTGCCGCAGCGGGGCGTGGCGCGGTCCCACGGCCGGCCTGGCGCAGGGTCATGTGCAGGCCAACCTGATGATCGTGCCGCGTGAAGCAGCTTATGATTTCCTGCTGTTTTGCCAGCGCAATCCCAAACCCTGTCCGCTGATCGAAGTGGTCGATGCCGGCAGTGTCATGCCAGCTTGCGCAAGCGGCGCCGACCTGCGCACCGATGTGCCTGGCTACCGCATCTACGAGCATGGCGAGTTGCGCCAGGAAACCGATGATGTCACGCCATTCTGGCGCGAGGACCTTGTGAGCTTCCTGCTCGGTTGCAGTTTTTCATTCGAGAATGCCTTGATCGAAGGCGGCGTCCCCTTGCGCCATGTAGCACAGGGCATCAATGTGGCCATGTACAAAACCAGTATCGCCTGCCAGCCCGCCGGTCGTTTTGCCGGCAACATGGTGGTCAGCATGCGCCCCGTGAAGTGCAGCCTGATCGCGCGCGCAGTGACGATTTCGGCACGCTATCCGCAGGTGCATGGGGCGCCCCTTCACATTGGGGACCCGGCAGCAATCGGCATTGCCGACCTGTCGCAGCCCGACTTCGGCGATGCGGTGCGGATCGAGGACGATGAATTGCCGGTGTTCTGGGCTTGCGGCGTAACGCCACAATATGTCGCCCAACTGGCGCGCATTCCATTTTGTATCAGTCATTCTCCGGGTAAGATGCTGGTGACCGATTTCAAGACCGAATGAAAGGTTTGAAAGCGGGGCACCTCAATTTTGCTGCGGAGTCCCTGAATGCCCAAAACAACGAACGGCGCTGGCGCCACCAGTCAATCGCGCGCCGTCAAGCCGGCCGCGAAGCGCAAGGCCGAAAAAGATCCTGGTGCCGCTGCCACGGACCTCACGATGGGGAAAAAACCCGCTACCAGGCTGGCGCGGCCGGGTAGCCTCGGCGGCCTTGCCGCAGGCGTGGTTGATCCGGGTAGCATCAGCGGCACCGGCAACCCCGGCACCACCAGCTCAACCAACAAACCCGGCACCATCAGCAGCACCGACAAAGCCGGCACCATCAGCAGCACCGACAAAGCCGGCACCATCAACAGCACCGACAAAGCCGGCACTCCTGGTCAACTCGGCAACCCCTCGAGCAACAGCGCTGCCAGCGGCATCAACGGCGGCACTGCAAGCAGCCACGCCGGCAGCGGTGCAGTGGCGCATGCAGGTGGTTCGCCGAGGAAGACGGCATCACCCAAGACTTCTGCGGCTGGCCACAAACCGATCGTCTCTGCTGCCCACCTGGCTGCAGGACTGAGCGCTGAATTGAGCGAATTCGAATTTGGCCTCATCGTCGCCGGCAATGCATTCTCGCGCTGGGCGGTACGCTGCATTTCGGCGGCAGGACTCAAGGACATGACCACCACCGATGTCCTGGTGCTGCACCATGTGAACCATCGGGCCCGCGAGAAAAAACTCGGCGATATCGCATTCCTGCTCAATATCGAAGATACCCATGTTGTCAACTACTCGCTCAAGAAGCTGCTGGCATTGGGTTTGCTGGCAACCGAAAAGCGTGGCAAGGAAGTGCTGTACTCGACCAGTGAAACGGGCCGGGCAATTTGCCAGCGCTATCACGAAATCCGGGAGCAGCTGCTGGTAAGCAGCCTGGCCAATGGCAAGCCGGGTGAACTCAGCGAAATGGCGCGTGTATTGCGGGTGCTGTCGGGTTTGTACGACCAGGCAGCCCGGTCGGCGACGTCACTCTAGAAGTTTGCCGGGGCCTGGCGTTTCTGCCCCGCAGCTCCCGACCTGCAGCCGTGCCGCAAACCATAACGCTGCGTTCTGCGCGCCTGTCGTGGGTGCCAGGGATGGGTGCAGGTGCAGGTGCAGGTCGGCTGTCGCCGATCGGTCGTCTCAAGCCCGCCACAAGGCAAATACCAGCAGCGTATAGAACGCCGCCAGGATGTCGTCCCACATGACACCGAAACCGCCCTTGAAACGGCGGTCGAACCATGCAATTGGCGGTGGCTTGACCATGTCGAAAAAGCGGAACCAGATGAAGGCCCAGAGTTGGGTGGCAAATCCTGCTGGTGTCAGGAAGGCCAGCACCAGCCAGAAGGCAATGATCTCATCCCAGACCATGCTGCCATGATCGGGCACGCCCATGTCGCGGCCCGTCTTGCCACATGCCCAGACGCCGATCACGAAACCCCCTGCAACGAGATACAGCCAGTGCAGTGAAGTCAACACGCTGGGCCAGCGCGTCGTCAGCACATGGTAGCTCAGCCAGGCCAGCAGGGTGCCCGAGGTGCCGGGCATGATGCGCGAGAGGCCGCTGCCAAACCCCAGGGCCAGGAAATGGGCTGGATGGGCCAGCATGAAACGGACACCGGGTTTGCGTACCTGCGCAGTCTGTCCTGCTTCGAGTGTCGTCATGGGGAAGTGAAGTGGTCAAAGGAATCTGGCGCCAGCAGCAGCGGCGCACCGCTGGCGTCGCGGTAGCGCAGCGTCGAGCCTGCCTCGATCGTGCCTGCGCGCGTGACGGGTGTGTCACTGTCGCGGCTGGCGGCAAGCACTGCGGCGCGCTGCCCTGGCGCTGCGGTGAAGCACAGTTCATAATCGTCGCCGCCGGCCAATGTGAAACGCCGGCGCAGCGATTGCGGCTGGTGCGCCAGCATCGGTCCGCAGGGCAGGGCATCGACATCGACAACAGCGCCCACGCCTGAGCGCTTGAGGATATGTCCCAGGTCGCCGCACAAACCGTCGGAAATATCGATGGCAGCATGCGCAATCTGGCGTTCTGCCAGCAGCATGCCCAGTGCATTACGCGCTGTCGGGGCATGCATGCGCCTGGCGCTTTGCGCTTGTGCCGCGGCATCGAGGACCAGGCCTTCCGGGTATGACGCCATTGACTCGCGCCGAAAGCCGGCCAGCGCCAGCCGTGCATCGCCGAGCGAGCCGGAAATCCAGATGTCGTCGCCGACTGCCGCTGCATCACGGCGCAAGGCCTGGCCCGGGGCCAATTCACCGAAGATGGTAATGCTGATGGTCAGTGGACCCTTGGTGGTGTCGCCGCCGATCAGCGCGCAGCCCTGGGCGTCGGCCAGTTCCAGCAAACCGCGCGAGAATGGCGCCAGCCAGGCATCGCTGGCCTCGGGCAGCGCCAGTGCCAGCGTGAATGCCAGCGGCCGCGCACCCATGGCGGCGAGGTCGGACAGGTTCACCGCCAGGCATTTGTGGCCGAGCAGGAATGCATCGGCACCGGCGAAGAAATGCCGGCCCTCGACCAGCATGTCCGTTGAAATGGCCAACTGCTTGCCGGGCGCAGGCGCCAGCAGGGCGCAGTCGTCGCCAATGCCGAGAACCGGCTCACGCCCAGGCGGCGCCGGCCGGTCGAAATAGCGGCTAATCAGGTTGAATTCGGAAATCATGCCGGATATTGTACTGAAGCGGGAACCACGATGGCCGACTTGCCGGCATCAATGCCCCTGGGGATTTGCGCTTGGCGCACCGGCCAGTGGCAGTCCCAGCTCGGCCAGCAGTTTGTTGCGCAATCCCATGTCATGTGGCGCCACGCCAAAGCCGTCGAGCAAACCGTTGGCATCGGCATGGCGGCTGATGGTGCGGCCCTTGTCATCGACTTCGCTATGCCAGGTCCCCGGTGCGTGCGGCGGCGGAGGTACCAGCGCCATTGGCAGGCTGGGGGTCTTGACCAGCACCGGTGTCACCTTGTGTTCGATCGGCGTGGATTGACCGCACAGCGTGCGGGCGATGGCGCGTGCAGCGGCCATCAGCGGCGCGACATACGGCATGGTACGCATGCCGGCGCCATTGGCGCCATTTGTCGCCAGGGTGTACTCCGCACAATCGCCCAGTGCATAGATATCGGCAGCACTGGTGCGGCCGTGGTCGTCGACGACGATGCCGCGTTCAACCACCAGGTCGGCAGTCTGCGCCAGCGTCACGTTTGGCCGCAGGCCAACCGCCGACAGGACGATATCGCTGTCCAGTACGCTGCCATCGGCAAGGGTCAAGCGCAAGCCCTGATCATGGCGGTCGATACGTGCCGCCGTCGTGCCCAGCTTCATCTGCACACCGCGCGCCGTGAGTGCAGATTGCAGCGCCAGCGACAGTGCCGGCGCGGCCAGCAAGCCCAGGGGCAAATGGTTGGGATCGATCAGCGTGACCAGGTGGCCGCCGGCGCTGAGGTCATCGGCGAATTCACAGCCGATCAGGCCGGCGCCAAGAATCGTCACGCGCGCTGCACGGCCATCGAGATGGGTGCGCAGCGCTGCATAGTCGGCCATGTGGTTGACCGACATGACCTGGTTGGCGCCGTCACCGCCGATCGGCAAGCGGATTGCATGGGCACCAAGGGCCAGCACCAGGCTGGCGTAGCCGAGCGTGCCTGCTGCGGTGGTAATGGTCCTGGCGGCAGCATCGATGGCGCTGACAGCGATTCCCGGCAAAATGGTGGCGTCAAGCTGGGCTGCCATCTGTTCGGCACTCTGGGTGATCAGCTGGGCGGGCTGGCGGTTTTGCGCGAACGCATTCGAGAGCATCGGCTTGGAATAGAAGCCGGCGTCGTCGGCCGAGACGATCGTCAGTGGCGTGGTCTGGTCGAGCTTGCGCACTTCGCGTGCCAGCGTGTATGCGGCCAGGCCGGCGCCGACGATGATGATGGGTTTCATTGGCATCCTGAAAAATGGAAAACATCCGTTGCTGGTGAGTACGATAACTGTGGGCCAGCTCAGCCAGCGGCGCAGTTTCCCCGTACACTTCGAAAATCCGGGCAACGCACATTGGCGCAGCGAGAAGCGCAAGTTAGCGCTGGCCGAAGACAGGTTGGTGCGGCTGGACAGGCCCGGGGTGGCCCCCCCGATGCAGGCGATGGCGCCCGGATCAGGCGCAGGCTTGATCATCGTGGCTGCCCCTTGCCCCTTGCCCAGCCCGCGCGCTACAGACTTCGGGACTGCGGCAAGCTGATGCTTTGTCCAGGTCTTGCCACACGCGAACGCATGGCGCATCATGAAGATTCCCGCAAATCGGACGGCGCTATTGTAATGGCAATTTCAGGCCTGCACGACGGTCGCGATGGTGCATTGCAGCGGCCGTGAAACAAGGTCAGCAGGGCAACACTCTGCTAAAATCACCCGCTTTCCGCATGTTATAAGGAAGTCCGTCATGGATTCGATGATCACCAAACAAGAAGAAATTCGCAAACAGCTGCGCCAGGCCGCGCTCGAATACCATGAATTTCCAACGCCGGGCAAGATCAGCGTCACGCCGACCAAGCAGCTGACCAATCAGCGCGACCTGGCCCTGGCGTATTCGCCGGGCGTGGCAGCGGCTTGCGAAGAGATCGTCGTCGATCCTGCGAATGCATTCA
>JBPBPY010000351.1:0-16323 GCA_050954505.1 Janthinobacterium lividum | reverse complement strand
CGATGGCGTCGTCGACAGTGGCGGATTCGCTCATATTTCCCAACTTGCGCAGCGTATTGGCATCGAACCTGGCGCTTCTGGCGGCAAATTCGTCGTCGCCATCGGCATGTTGCTTGTTCCGTGCCGCTTCGCTGGCGAGCCGGACAACAAAATTCGAGCGCGCGGCTCTGGCCTTTTCGACGGCAAAGCTGGCAGCGGGTTTAGCTGCCTGTGCGGCGGCTTCCAGCGCTTGCTTTGACGAAGGCCCGGCTTCGGCTGGTTGCAGCACAGAGATGTTTCTTGGTATCGGACGGGGACGCGTGAGCATGACGGGACATTCCTGTGGAGAGTGGAAGTGCTGCTGGAATCTGCTTCGCCTTGTCGGTGAGCGCAAACATTCAGATAGCATCGAAAAGACTGTTTTTTGTGATTATTTTGATAATTCGACGATGAGTATCGGCAAGCCGGCGAAAGTTCCGGTTTTTTGACCAATGGAGAAAAGTTGAGAGATTTCGCGCCTGGCAGAAAAGATCGGCTGACAATGTGTGAACACATTGCGTCTGCCAAGCAATTTGACTTGCAGGTTTCGAAGATGGCACCGATCTCATGGCAATGCGTTGACCAGTTCGCTCGCCGGATCTTGCTGCGCTGCACAGCGCGCCTGTTAAAATGCCGCTTTCGCCCCGCTGTTCACAGATCGACTCGCTGCCCGCCACCTGCGCGCGACAAACACTTGCGGCATTTCATACGCTCGGCCTGCGCCGAACTTCGATATTGGTTCACCAAAAAAATGATACGTTTCCAGCAAGTCAGCCTCATGCGGGGCATCAAGCCCTTGCTCGACAATGTCGATGTCACCCTCAACCCGGGTGACAAGATCGGCTTGATCGGCGCCAACGGTGCCGGAAAATCCAGCCTCTTCGGTTTGCTGCGCGGTGAACTGCATGCCGACATGGGCGAGATCGACTTTCCCACCAAATGGCGCATGGCTTACGTGGCGCAAGAGACGCCACCGCTGGACCGCGCAGCATTGGACTACGCCATCGATGGCGATGTCACGCTGCGCCGTCTCGAAGACGAACTGGCTTTCCTGGAGAGCGAACCCGAGAGCGCAGCCAATGGCACGCTGATTGGCGAGCTTTACAGCGCCCTGGCCGATGCCGATGCCTACACCGTGCGTTCACGCGGTGAACAGCTGCTGACCGGCCTGGGGTTTTCGATGGCGCAGATGCAGCAGCCGGTGGCCAGTTTCTCCGGCGGCTGGCGCATGCGCCTGAACCTGGCGCAGGCGCTGATGTGTCCCTCCGACCTGCTGCTGCTCGATGAACCGACCAACCATCTGGACCTCGATGCCATCATCTGGCTGGAGGACTGGTTGAAGCGCTATCCCGGCACACTGATCATCATCAGCCATGACCGCGATTTTCTCGATGGCGTGGTGAATGTCATCGTCCATATCGACGAGCGCAAGCTCAAGCGCTATTCCGGCAACTACTCTTCTTTCGAGCGCCAGCGCGCCGCGCAAATGATCCTCGCCGCCGGCACGCTGGAAAAACAGCAGCGCCAGCGCGCCCACCTGGAATCGTTCATCAACCGCTTCAAGGCCCAGGCCAGCAAGGCACGCCAGGCGCAAAGCCGCATGAAGGCGCTGGCGAAAATGGATGAACTCGCCCCGCTGCGCGCGGCTGCCGAATTTTCATTCGAGTTCCGCGAACCGGCCAGCGCCCCCAACCCCTTGCTGGTGATGGACAAGGTCAACGCCGGCTACCGCATCGACAGCGAAACCGATCACAGCTTTGTCGAAAAGACCATCGTCAACAACATCAACTTTTCCTTGCAGATCGGCCAGCGCATCGGCCTTCTGGGCGTCAACGGCGCCGGCAAGTCGACCTTGATCAAGACCATCGCAGCCGAGATCAAGCCACTGTCGGGCGACGCGCAATTCGGCAAGGGTTTGGCAATTGGTTATTTCGCCCAGCACCAGGTCGAAATGCTGCGCCATGAAGAGTCACCGCTTTGGCACCTGGGACGCATTGCGCCGAATGTGCGTGAACAGGAATTGCGCAATTTCCTGGGCAGTTTCAACTTCAACGGCACCATGGTGACCAGCAAGATCGCGCCATTTTCCGGTGGCGAAAAAGCCCGCCTGGCGCTGGCCTTGATCGTCTGGCAAAAACCGAATCTGCTGCTGCTCGATGAACCGACCAACCATCTGGACCTGGAAACCCGCGAAGCGCTGACCATGGCGCTGGCGCAGTTCGAAGGCACCCTGGTGCTGGTCTCGCATGACCGCCATCTGCTGCGCGCCACCACCGACGAATTCATCATTGTCGCCGATGGCAAGCTGCAGCCCTTCGATGGCGACCTTGACGACTACAAGGACTGGTTGTTCAAGACCAAGCTCTCGGCCAAGAACGGCGCTGCCGGCACCAGTCTGCCCGGCTTGCAGGCCGCACCTGTGAAGGCTGCTGTTGCAGCCGCACCGGTAGTGGAAAAACGCGACAAGCGCCAGGAAGCCGAGGAGCGCCAGAAGCTGGCGGCACGCAAAAAACCGATCGAACAAAAGATCAAGAAGCTCGAGGAGCAGATCGCCAAGCGCAATGCGCAAAAGGCTGCCGTCGACCTGAAGCTGGCCGACCCGCTGATGTACGAAAGCGCCAACAAGAAGGAATTGAAGACCCTGACCACCGACCTGGCCTTCTATTCCAAGGAACTGGTGCAGCTGGAAGCCGAATGGCTGGTGCTGCAGGAGTCCCTGGAACAAGTGGTCTGAAACCAATCCTGTCATGAGTGCAAAGCCGACCCTGAACATCATCGGTGCCGGCAAGCTCGGGCGCACCCTGGGACGCTTGTTTGCTTGCCATGGCGTCTACGAGATTGGCGCCGTCATGTGCCGCACCCAGGCCCATGCGCAGGAAGCGGTGGCGTTCATTGGTCATGGCACCCCCTGTTGCGACATCTCGGCGCTGCGCCCGGCCAGTGTGACGCTGATCGGCACAGCCGATGACCACATCGCGCCAGTATGCAGCCAGCTGGCCCAGGCCGGCCTATTTCGCGCCGGCGACACCGTGTTCCACTGCAGCGGTGCCCTGCCCGCCGATGTCCTGGCTGCGGCCAGTGGCGCCGGCTGCGCGGTCGCCAGCATCCACCCCATGCGCAGCTTTGCCAATCCCGAGCAGGTCGCCAGCAGTTTTGCCGGCACCTGGTGTGGCGTTGAAGGCCAGGCTGACGCCCTGTCCTTGTTCCTGGCCGGTTTTGCTTCGATAGGCGCCCGCACGGTACCCATCCACGCTGCCGACAAAACCCTTTACCACGCTGCAGCTGTATTTGCCTCCAACTATCTGGTCACCATCCTCGACGTCGCCCTGTCGGTGTATGCGCGTGCCGGCGTGCCACGCACGATCGCGCTGGAAATGATCGCGCCACTGGTGCGCGGCAGTGTCGAGAATGTCCTGGCCAATGGACCAGAGAACGCCCTGACCGGCCCGGTGCAGCGCGGCGACCTGGCTACTGTGGAAAACCATTACCGGGCGCTGCGCGCTTGCGACCCGAGAAGCGCCAGCTTGTACCGGCAGCTCGCGCGCGCCGCAGCGGTTTTGGCCAGGCGTGTTCAATAATGCGTACCCATGCGCCGCATCCATGGGCTTTGCTGGTTGCACAGGCCGATTACCTGGCCTGAGTCCAGTCGGTACGCCACCCGGGTGCCGAACTGCCTGTCCAGGGCATCACGAACCATTTGCCAATTCGATGGCCGGCGCCTCGGGTGGTGAACGCTGAGCGCTCAGGTCTGCCATTGCATGGCCGCCGATCGGGTCGGCTTTCTCCAACACCGCTTGTGCTTCCGCCATGCCTGCCGGCGAGAAGTGATTTGCGCGCAAGGAAATATGATCCAGCGGCTGATGGGGATTGACCAGGACCGGAAGCAGCTATTCCGTTGGCAATTTCGGCGAGGTATCAACCATGACCGACTTCACATCTGGTTTGCCTTGACCACCCACAGCTGCGGTGTGGCCAGTGTCCTGTGGCGCAGGTTGCGCCGGCGTACTGGCTGCACCAGCGGACTCGGCGGATTGCTGGAGACCTGGATTCTTCGGTGAAATTGGCTGCATGGTCATGCTCCCTTGATGGTTCAAACATGGCGGTGATTCTCTTGGGTAACCATGTTGTTTCTTCAGGTTCCGCATTTCCGCTTCGATAGCCGATGCCAAGGAATCGGAAAGGCCCGCCGGCGGCAGCGTTGCACTGCCTCGGGGGCGCAGATGTCCAATGGCAGGTCAAGCTTTTTTGCGCCCCGAAATCGATCATTGCGCTACCGCCGAGCGGATCTTCGCTTGTCAATTCCGCAGTCATCTGCGCCACTGTTGCTGCGCTGATCAGATTGTCCCTGAGCGAAAGATGGTCAAAGGTTTGCCATCGGGATGCGATCACGGCGATTAATTCATCGAGGTTGGCATCGGTGAGTTGATTGTCATCGAGATTCAAGCGAGCGATGGTTGATCCGCAGCGCAGCATGGCATCGGCGGCCTGGGCCGGAAATTGATCGTCGAAGTGATTGCGCGACAGGTCATACTCCTTGAGGTTTTTACAGGTCAAGGGATGAAGGAAGATGGTCGTTTGTCTCGACTGCCCTTGATGTCGATGCCACATCCGGCCAGGCAAAGTTCCTCAACGCCACTCTGCGGCAGGAAAACCATCAATCCTGCGATTTGCTCGTCGATGGGCGAGTTGGACAAATCGAGGCTGCGGATACATGGGTCCACTCTCAAAATCTGAAGAAATGTGCCGAGTTCATGGTATTCAGCCTCGCCCGGTTTTGCCTGTGGAAATTTCAGATCGATCGTCTGTACCGGGCGCCCCTCGACCGGCAATGTCTTGCGGGAAGTAAAACATGAACCGGCAAAACGCCGGGAGAATCTCCTGGTTGAAACTCTCCGGGTTCAAGTTGGCTGCGGTGATTGTGACGTGCGACAGGGCGCGAAATCCTGCAATGATTTCCAAGGCATCAGCCTGGTGGGATTGCGGTATCAATGACAAATCGATGGCAATCGATTTGTCATCCCTGAACGGCGCCAGGATATCTGCCAGGGATTTGCCATCGGTCGCTGGCCTTCCATCGTCGCTCAGGAATGCAGCACGGAATTTCAGCGCCTCGCGCTGGACCGCCGCATTGCGTTGTGCACGCGTACTCTCGAAATGCAGATTTTTTCCAGACGTTGCTGCTGCCGCTCGCGCTTCATTTTATGCTTCTTGACCGTTGTATCGAGTGCCTTCTCCAGCAACTGATTCTGCATCTTCGATTTGGCATGCATGCCAAGGAAGCGTTTGCTGGTTCGACTCAGATTGATTCGCGTCACCAGCCGATTACCGAGATTTTTCGAAGTGGGGATGTTGGCAATCTTCTTCATTAATTCGTTGGGCAAGTCCTCGAACCTGGTCGATGGCGGGTCGTCCTCACCGGTTGCCAAGGGACGTGATGTAAGTTCGGCAGGCGCCTTCGCTTCGGGTGCGTCGCTGTTGTGGTCTGCCCTGGCGCGCTGCTCCGCATCAGAGGTGGCAGGGGTAGCAGCGGATAAGGGTTTTGCATTGCCCGGCGCAACAGGTCGCATGATGACTCCTTGTCGATTTGCGATGCGAAAGGAAATTCCTTGATGCCTTTTGCGCATCCTGGCGCGAACCGTTTACCTAAACGCGTTGATTGCCGAAGTCGGCCACGGCGTGGCCACCGAGGTGGTCATCCCCGATCAAGGCCGCGGTTGCCTTGGCAACGCCATCTCCCGAGAAACGATTTGCGCGCAGCGAAACATGGTCGAGGATGTAATGGCTGCCAATCACAGCGCGCATCAGCGACTCCAAACCCTTGTCGGTGAATCGGTTGCCATCAAGATTGAACCGCTCAACCCGGCTCGGTGACGGCATTTTTGCAATCAAGCCACTGAGCATGTCATCTGGCAGATCGTTGTTGGACAAATCGTATTTTTTCAAGTGGGACGAATACATGGGATAGGAAAGAATCTCGGGGTTGACCATATCCGGCCGGGAACCCAGGCCGCAGCCAGACAGCTTCAATTCCTCCAGCTTGCCGCGCGTGGTTTCAACCAGCAGGTCACCAATCGTTCTTCGAGGTATGCGGGAGTTGGACAAATCCAGACTTTTGATGGAAGGTTGGCGACCAAGCAGTTTTCCCAAGGTTTCGAAGTCCCTCGCCAGCAGCCTGGATTCAGTGCACGCCAGGTCGATGCCGATGATGCCCGCATTGGAACGGGAAGAACCACGGTTGGCTGGATCGTTCAAGACCTTGAACGTCGGGACGAGGTATTTGTTGAAGGTTTGCGAATCAATCCCGGACGCAAGCAAAACCAGCTTCAACGGTCCCTTGAACTGGCTGACCACGCGCGCCACTTCTTTCCAGTCTGATTTCGGGATGGCAGAGAAGTCCACCGTCAACTGCTTCTCATTGGCAAACGGTGCAAGCACGGTCTGGACTGATTTGCGGGTCAGGAAGAATCTGGATCGATTGGCGGCAAGCGCATCGCTCAGGCGATCGGCGTCTCCCCCTTCCCGCGGTGCCTTGCCAAGCTCGAGCTGGGCATGCTGCTGATTACGGCTCAGGCGGCCCGCTTGCCACCGCTCCTTGCGCGCACCTTCCTGTGCCGAGAGTTTGGCATCCGGTGCGACGTTGGCCAGCTGGCCAGATGACAACAGGTTCGCATAGATCTGGTGCGCGACTTTATTGGTGCGGCTTAAGGCAACCAGGGTCGGCAAGGTGGCGGGGTTGTTGCCATCCGCAGCAATGTCCAGGGTAATTTTTTCCCAGTGGCTGGGCAACAATGCAGGCGCAGCCGGTGCAGCACGTGAACGCATGGTTGGCTTGCCCTGCTCATCCACTGGCGCGGCCTGGACTGGATCCTGCGTTTCGGCCGGCGTCGCCACCTCGCTTGCATTCGAGAGCGTCACCTTTGAACCATTCGACGTAACGGGCTGCATGGCGTCCCCTTCTGGAAAGTCCGAACAAGTCGATCATTTCCTTAGGTAACCATGTTGTTGACAAAGGTTCCGGAATTCGCCTGAGTCGACATTCAAGTCGACTCATCATTTTTCCAGCACGGCATTTCTGCGTGCCTGATGCCATCACGGATTGTTCTGGCGACGTGATGGAAGGTGAAAAATATGTACTTGAACCGGGAGGCCTTGATGTCCAGCATTCGCGCCCCACGCCGGCGGGGGAAAAGTCATTCTGCAGCGTGGTGAAATACCTGCCGCAGATAGGCCAGGAAAGTCTCGTCGGTGCACATGATCTTGCCTGGCGAATCCGACAATTTGGCGACCGGCTGGCCATTGCAGGCCACCAGCTTCATGACGATCGACAAAGGTGGCAACCCCATGTCGTTGGTGAGATTGGTGCCGATGCCAAACCCGGTCATGACGCGGTTGGCAAAATGGCGGTACAGCGACAAGGCGGTGGGCATGTCGAGGCCGTCGGAAAACACCAGCCTCTTGGTATTGGCATCGACCCGCAGCTTGACATAATGGGCCAGCGCCTTTTCGCCCCATTCGATCGGGTCGCCCGAGTCATGGCGCAAGCCGTCGAAGAGCTTGGAAAAATACAGGTCGAAGTCCGCCAGGAACGCATCCATGCCGACCACGTCGGTCAATGCCGTGCCGAGGTCACCGCGGTATTCCTGCACCCAGTCTTCCAGCGCCGCTTTCTGGAAATCACGCAGACGCACGCCAAACGATTGATAGGATTGCAAGTATTCATGCGCCATGGTGCCGATGGGCACCAGCTTGTGCTTCATTGCCAGCCAGACGTTCGAGGTGCCCTTGAAATATTCCGGCACTTCGCGCGCCAGCGTGGCCACGACCTCTTCATGCCAGGCACCGGAATAGCGCCGGCGCACACCGAAATCGAAAAACTCGAAGGGATGCCGGCAACGTGGCCCGGCGCCAAATTCGCGCAGCAAGGCAATCTTTTGATCGAGGCGCTGGCGGCCGATTGCCAACGTTTCATCGCTACCGAGGCGCCGGTAGTACAGTTCATTGACGATGTACAGCACATAAATTTCAAAGCCCATCACATGCACTTGCGGTCCACGGGCAGTGATGCGCAGCCGCTCGCCTTCCGTGGTCACCGAAATGAACTTGCGCTGGAAGCGAAATACGGTAAGGAAGTCGGCGAAGTCGCTTTTGATGAAGCGCAGGCTGCGCAGGTAAGCCAGCTCGTCCTCGGCAAAAAACATCGAACACAGATGATCGAGTTCGCGTTCGACATCGGACTTCAATTCCGCCAGCGGGTACACAGTCTGGTTGCGACAGTTGAATTCATACTCGGTCTGCGCACCGGGATGACTGTGCAGCAGCGCCTGCCACATGGTGAACTTGTAGAGGTCGGTTTCGAGCAGGCTGCGAACGATGGGCGTCATGGAGTCGGAGACGAAGTGAACAGGAGCAGGCGAGGCCAGAGTAAGCAGGGACCAGGGACCAGGGCGGCAGACTTGCCCGCCGTCAGCACTGGAAACGCGTTAGCTTCGGACAATACCATGCATCAATCGTTTTTGATGACAATATTGGGGAACTTGCCGGACATGTCCTTGGCCTTTTCCGCCACTTTCACGGCCAGCTTGCGGGCGATCTGCATGTAGATGGCTGCCACCGGGCCAGCGGCATCGGCCACCACGGTTGGCGTGCCCGAATCGGTCTGTTCGCGGATCGACATATTCAATGGCAAGGCGCCGAGGAAATCGACCCCATATTCCGCACACATCTTTTCGCCGCCGCCAGTGCCGAAAATGGCTTCGGCATGACCGCAATTCGAGCAAATGTGCATGCTCATGTTTTCCACGATACCGAGGATGGGAATGCCGACTTTCTCGAACATCTTCAGACCCTTGCGCGCGTCCAGCAAGGCAATGTCCTGCGGCGTGGTAACGATGACGGCGCCGGTGACCGGCACCTTTTGCGACAGCGTCAGCTGGATGTCGCCCGTGCCCGGGGGCATGTCGACGATCAGGTAATCGAGATCGCGCCAATTGGTCTGATCCAGCAATTGCGTCAGCGCCTGCGTCACGATCGGGCCGCGCCAGACCATCGGTTCATCCTGGTTGATCATGAAGCCGATCGACGAGACTTGCAAACCATGGTTTTCCATCGGCTCCATGGTCTTGCCATCAGTGGTTTCCGGCCGTCCGGAGATGCCCAGCATCATCGGGAGCGAAGGACCATAGATATCGGCATCGAGAATGCCCACGCGTGCACCTTCAGCCGACAGTGCCAATGCCAGGTTGACGGCCGTTGTCGACTTGCCGACCCCGCCTTTGCCCGATGCAACGGCAATGATGTTCTTTACATTTCCCATCAGCTTGACGCCGCGTTGCGCGGCATGGGCAACAATCTTCGAGCTGACATTCACGCTGACATTGCCGGCGCCCGGAATGGCGCGCACTGCTGTTATGGCGGCGCGGCGCATGCCCTCGAACTGGCTCCTGGCGGGATAACCGAGTTCGATATCGAATGCCACGTCGGCACCGTCGAGCGTGATGTTCTTCACCGACTTGCTGCTGATGATATCCTTGCCGGTGTTGGCATCAATAATCTGCGACAGGACTTGCTTGATGCCTTCGATGGTGAAACTCATGCCTTCTTCTCCCGGATAATTTCCGGTAGTCTAAACCAATCAGGCAGTGTGCGCTGCCGGGCGACCTGGCTCGAAGCACAATTTCGGCAAGAAAAACCAGGCAGTGCGCTCGCTGGCAGCGCTTCAACTGCGCCGCCTGCGAAATCAGGCTGCCCTGCGGATCACGCCAGGCTTGCCAGGTGTTTTATGCAAGGCGACTCGCCATGTTGCCTTACTGGGTGAAAGGAACACCGTGCAAGCGATTGATCGGCACCAGATTACCGGCCTGCTGCTTGCCGGTGGGCGCGCCACCCGCATGGGCGAGGTCGACAAGGGCCTGATGCCGTTTGGCCAAGGCAGCATGGCCTCTGCAGTACTGCAACGCATCACTCCGCAGATCGGGCCAGTGCTGATCAACGCCAACCGCAACCTGACGCGATACCTGGAGTTTGGCCGGCCGGTGCTGACGGACCATACCCTGGGTCATCCTGGCCCATTGGCAGGCATGCAAGCCGGCCTGCATGTGTGTCAAACGCCCTACCTGCTCAGCGTCCCCTGTGACGCCCCTTTCCTGCCGCATGATCTGGCGCTGCGGCTGGCAAACGCACTGATCGGGTCGAAGGCCGATGTGGCAGTGGCAGCCACCGTCGATGCAGGGGGCAAAACCCGCAAGCAACCGGTATTTTGCTTGATGAAGGTCTCCGTACTGGCCAATCTGGACGCGTATCTGCTTGCCGGAGGACGCAGGGTCGGTGCCTGGCAAGCGGGATTGGCCGTGGCCGAGGTGGTGTTCGACCATGATGCAGCATTTCGCAACATCAATACCTTGCAGCAGTTGCAAGATTCCCGCCAATGTTTGGACGCTGAACCGGAAGAAACTGTCCCCTGAGTCCTCGGCGCATCTGCATTGGCGCGCTCAAGTACGCGCGATGCATCCGCGCCGTGGTGTGCCCTTTCACAGCGGCCGCCGCTGTGAAGCAATCAGCTGGCCTGCGTCAGGCCAGTGGCGTATTGACCTGAAAGGTTCAGGCAAATCAGGATCGGCGCGTTGAGCAATCCTGCGTAGTCACCTTGGCGCCACCGAGCGGCTTGCCATCACTGCCGCGATACAGGTATTTCACCGTCACGCCGTTCTGCAAAAAGATTTGCATTTCGCTGCTGCTGCAAACGCGCGCAATCAGTGGTGAATTGATCATCGATGAAAAGTCGGCAACCTTCAGGTCAGCGCTGCTGGTCCCCAGCAAGGTGTAGTGATAAGTCAACTGCTGGCCTGGTTCGCTGCTGACCTTGTCGAGTCGTGTGGACTTGTCGATATTCATCGGCACCTTGCGGTTCATCTGTGCAGAGACCTTGAGCAAGGTATCGTCAATGCTGCGTGCCTGACCAATTTCGCCGGGACGTCCAGCCAACGCCCCGAAGAAATTGCCGACACCGATGGCTTGCGCACTGGATATGCTTCCAAGCAATGCGGCAACACCCAATGCACGGCTGAGCAAGACTGATTTACGCATGTTTTTCCTCAATTAGATTCATCACTGTCTGGCGCGATACCCGCCTGCCAGATGAGCCAATGTGGCCTGAATTCCTGAATCCATTGTATACCTGCCTGACTGGTGCCTGACAACAAGAGCAATAATTACCTTTGAGCAATTCGATATTCGTCGCAATTCGTCCACGTAAGGCGCGCAGCGGAGACTTGTCCAAGATGCATAAACTTGTCAAGCCAGTCAAGCAGACCGGGTCTGCCAACCCTGCTGCGCCAACCTCATACTGAATATGGGATACTGAGCCAAGTGCTTGTTTTCAAACTGGCTTTCAAAGTTGCACACAGCTCCTGTGGATAACATTGTGGATAACGAGCCCTTGACAGCCGTAAAGCAAGCGCGGATGCGGCTTTCAATACTTTGCACAATTGAGAGTCATTTTTTTAGGCCTTATAAATCAATGACTTGCCAGCGAAGAATAAATACTAAAAATAAATATTGCAGATATTCAAAGCAGTCCCTGATGTGTGGATAAGGAATTTTGTCAAGAGCGTTTTAAGGTAAAAACATGGTTTATTTGCCAGATTTCGGCGATGGAATCTGTAAAGAATTTGCCTGGAAACAAGGTAGTGCCGGCAGTCCAGGAACCGCCACTCTCCATCAGCATCTGGCAGCCACCATCAATCCTTATCAGAAAGCGCCTCGTCACATCAGGCCTGACACACTGAAGATCTCAGACAATGACACGAGAGACGTCAATATCTGCCCCTGAATCACCCCTCAAAATACACCAGGCGAAGATGAAATTCGCAGATAAATATCCATCAAAAACAGTGACGTACAAACTAACAAACCGCTTTGCAAAGAATTCCCGAGAAGAAAATATTTATTCGCATCGGCTGTTGGGCAAAGCAGACAGCGTCAAGAAAAGCGGCTTTTCCGGACGGTAGAATCGGCGCAACCGCCCTGTCTGCGGGTACCTGGAGATCAAATGTCCCGATCAAAAATGCTGTCTGTAAAACTGTCTGTGCAGGTGATGGGTCTCAGTGCCATGGCCGCCCTTTTCATCCCAGCTGCCCACGCTGAACCCATCTTCCACGCCAGCTTCACCGATGAGGCCGTTACCCGCTACACCTATAGCCCCGATGTCCATCTGGAGGGCTGGAACTTTGGCTATAACACCGGCATTACAAATGGCAGCAATGCATTCAATGTCACCGCCCCTTCTACCGAGCAGGTCGCCTTCATTCAAGGTCTCGGTGCGGAACTGTCGACGCAGATCAGCACGACCGGCGGTGCCTTGACCCTGTTATTCGACGCCCAGGGCCGTGCGCGAAACCAATACGGCACCAATCCTTTGTGGATCTATCCGAGGCCGGTGGATGCGGCGCCCGGTGCCAACAGCCCGCCTGGCCCTGAAATGACAATTGCTGCCTACTTCCTCGCCAGCAATGGAACATTCAGCCACTACACACTGGTTTTGCCTGATCTGGCAGCCGGAACCTACAAGATGATGTTTGCCGGCCTTGGCGCAGTTGCCGCCAACAGCGTTGGTCGGGATGTAACGACGTTCATTGATAATGTTTCCATTTCATCTGCCGCAAGCAATGTGCCGGAGGCCGGCACATTGGCTCTATTCACCCTCGGCATGGTTGGCTTTACGGCAATGCGATCACGTGCAAAAGCTGCCATCAACGCGCCCGGCGTAAAATGACCATCCATTTTTTGCCGAACACGACTTCAAGATGACCAGGCTGCGTGCCGGTGCTGAAATCGATCAGTGGTTTGAGCGGCTGGAAGCGGCGGCGAAAATCACGGCATACCAGCAGTTCGCGCCGGCCCATGGTCAACCGGAATGGCGAAGCCAGGTATTCGGTGGCAGATTGTGCGGTCAGTGAATTGAAGGTCGTCATTTGGAAGCTCCAGTGAGTGGCGAAGAACAGCAACTTTAGCACAAATACTGTACGGATAAACAGTTAAATTTGCCTTTGCGGTTTTTCGGCCACCACTTGCCCGTAGTCACTAACTCAGGCTCTGCAAAACCACCAGACCGGCCTGACCTGGTGATCGTCCACCTCCGTGGATTTTGATTGCACAGACGGCTGGATGTGACATTTGTTCACACCGATCTGCTTGCACTGGCCCAGGAAGCTGGGCAAGATCGATTCAGGCGTTGATCGCCTTGCAATCCTGCAGGCGGCATGTTCCCGGCGCCTCACATCTGCGAGGAGATCCATGAAAACCCTGCCATCGATCGTGAACCCCAAGTGCGTTGCACTGTGCCTCCTGTTATCAATTGCAAGCCTTGTCGCCGGCAGCGCCAAGGCAGATTACATTGCCAGCAAGTTTGCCAATGTCAATGGGGTACGCCTGCATTACCTGGTTGCTGGAAAAGGCGCGCCCATCATGCTGTTGCATGGCTATGCAGAAACCTCGCATATGTGGAGACCGCTCATCAGGCAGCTGGCAAGAACCAATCTGGTGATTGCCCCCGACTTGCGGGGAGCCGGTTCCTCCGAGGCGCCTGAGCAGGGTTATGCCAAAGCCGAACTGGCAAAAGATGTGCACGCCCTGGCGCAGTCACTGAAACTCGCTCCAATCCGTCTGGTGGGCCACGATATCGGCTTGATGGTGGCCTATGCCTATGCCGCGCAGTTCCCGGCAGACGTCGACAGGATTGTCCTGATGGACGCTTTTCTCCCTGGCATCGGTAACTGGAAAGACGTCTGGCTGTTGCGCGACCTGTGGCATTTTCATTTTTATGGGCCGACGCCATTGGCGCTGGTCAGTGGGCGCGAGCGCATTTATTTCGAGCATTTCTGGAATGATTTTGCCGCTGACAAGGCGCATTCGGTGCCGGAAGTGGATCGCTGCTTTTATGCCAGGGAGTATGCCAAGCCTGGTCACATGAAAGCGGGAATGGCCTATTTTCAAAACTTCGAGCAAGACGCCACCACCTTCGCCGAGCTTGGCAAAACGCCATTGGCCATGCCAATGCTGGTCCTGGCAGGTGAAAAAGCCAGTGGAGAGTTTCTCATCAGCCAGGGCAAATTGGTGGCGACAAATGTGGAAGGCATGGTGATCAAAGGATCGGGACATTGGCTGATGGAAGAAGCGCCCGAGGTCGTCATCTCCAAGCTGGTCGATTTCCTGACACACTGAAGCTGGCCTCGGCTTGCCCGGAGCATGCGCCGATAATCGTGCATGGGGCTGGCTCGGGCGACCGGCATCGGCGCTGGCAACACCCTGGCGGCCAGGCCCCTTGAATGGGTTGCGGCAGTGCGCACCGATCGCCTAGCCGCAGTCACTGCAGCACCACGGCCGGACGAAGTAAGATATCGGTTCCCAATGACCATAATGGACTCCAGCCGATGAAAACCCAACGTATTGCTGTCATTGCCGGCGACGGCATTGGCCAGGAAGTCATGCCGGAAGGCTTGCGTGTCCTGCACGCCGCCGCCCGCAAGTTTGGGCTGGCGCTGGAATTCACCACCATGGAGTGGGCCAACTGCGATTACTACCTCGCGCATGGAAAAATGATGCCTGACGACTGGTTCGCGCAACTCAAGGATTTCGACGCCATCTATTTTGGCGCCGTGGGCTGGCCAGACAAGGTACTGGATCACATTTCCTTGTGGGGTTCGCTGCTCAAATTTCGCCGCGAGTTCGATGAATACGTCAACCTGCGGCCGGTGCGGCTGATGCCCGGCGTACCCAGTCCACTGGCGAACAAGAAGCCCGGCGACATCGATTTTTACGTGGTGCGCGAAAACACGGAAGGCGAATACTCTTCGGTAGGCGGCATGATGTACGAGGGAACCGAACGTGAAATCGTCTTCCAGGAATCGGTTTTCTCGCGCAAGGGTGTCGACCGGATCCTGAAGTTTGCGTTCGAACTGGCGCAGAGCCGGCCGAAGAAGCACCTGACTTCGGCAACCAAGTCGAATGGCATATCGATCAGCATGCCGTACTGGGACAAACGGGTGGAAACCATGGCGCCCGATTATGCCGATGTGCGCTGGGATAAATACCACATCGATATCCTGTGCGCGCGTTTTGTGCTCAGTCCGGAACGCTTCGATGTGGTGGTGGCATCCAACCTGTTTGGCGACATTTTGTCCGACCTCGGCCCCGCCTGCACCGGCACCATCGGCATCGCACCGTCCGCCAACCTCAACCCCGAACGCAATTACCCTTCCCTCTTCGAACCGGTGCATGGGTCGGCGCCCGATATCCATGGGCAGAATATTGCCAACCCCATCGGCATGATCTGGTCAGGTGCCATGATGCTGCAATTCCTGGGCAAGGGCGACCGGCGTTATCTGCAAGCGCATGATGCGATCATGCAGGCAATCGAGAAAGTGCTGGTGGACGGACCGAAGACGCCGGATTTGGGCGGCTCGGCAAGCACCACTGACAGCGGCATGGCAATCGCCGCCGCGCTCGAGGCTTTATAGCAAAAAAAACCCGTCAGTGTGAACTGACGGGTTTTTTTGACGGTATTTTTTTCCATGCCATCGATCTCGACGGCACCGATTTCAACGACATCGACTACAGCAACATGCCTTGCCTCGCGACCGCTTGCGCGGCGACTGCGTGTGACGCAGCCGCCCCGAAGCGATCGACAGCATTACTTGGCTGCTGGTGCTGGCGCAGTTGCGTTGGCATCGCTGTTCTGGCCTGGATTGGCCTTGGCATTTGCATCAGCCTTTGCCTTGGCCTTCTTTGCCTTGGCCTTGACTTTGCGGTATTCGCGCTTGGTTGCAGCCTTGGTTTTTTCGTAGCCGGTCTTGACCGAACCTTCGGCCTTTTGCACGCCTGGCGACGCTGGAGCTGGCGCAGCGGAGGTGGCAACCGGGGTCGCGGCAGGCGACGTGGCTGGCGACATTGGCGCGGCGGTGTGCGATGCAGCGAAAGCGGACGAAGCGAAAACGGTTGCAACCAGTGCGGCGACGATCTTGTTCATTGAATACTCTCCATTGGGTTGGGTCAGGTATGGTGTCTGCCTGACATGCAGACAATAACGCATGGTCACAACGACGGTTGACAGGATTTCTTTAAATAAATGCATTTTTCTGCATGATTCATGGACCGCAGCCGACGCGGTAAAATGAAGGCATCCCTTCATGGAGCCCGTCGTGCCCACCGCCAATGCGTCCCCTGCCCTGAACGCCCATCCCGCTACCTCCTGCGGCACGCTGATCATCAACGGCCGTGGCCAGCTGATGCTCTGTCATGTCACCGGTACCG
>JBPBPY010000336.1:0-16575 GCA_050954505.1 Janthinobacterium lividum | reverse complement strand
ATACAATTGGTGATGACTCGGGGATTGGTTTGAAACGCTGCACGCGTGACGCCAAACAAGCCGGTGCCGTCGGCATCGTTGGGCCGGTTGATGTACAGGCCTCGGATGACACGGCCCATGCCGTCGAACTGGCCGGTAAACGGTGCCGCACCGGTGCCGACCGGCACGAAGCCGGCGCCATTGTTCCAGCCCCGCGTGGCAGCGGCATCGATGTCGAAGGCCATGGCAAAGTTCGAACCCAGTGCAGTGGCGTTGCTGTTCATTGCCTGCAGCTGCTGGGCATTGTTGACCATCAGCCAGGTGGTCAATGACCCTGCCGGCATGAGGATCTGGCCGACGGTAAATGGATCTGGCGTACCATCCACGCTCGGGGTGTAGTACAGCGTCAGCGTGCCTGGCGGCCGCGCGGAGTTTGCAAACCTGTCGGTGATGAACGCGCCGGCACCGAAGACCAGCTTGCCGCCGGCCCGGTTGCCGAAGCCGGCCTTGAGGACCAGGTTGCCCGGTGTGTTTTGCGGCGTGGCCACGCCGCTGGCCTGCAGGGTGACCGTGGTATCGGGCCTGAGGATGATGTCGGAATCGGCAATCAGCGTCAGGGTATGGTTGTAGCCGAAATTGAGCTGGCCTTCCAGCGTGATGTTGCCGCGATCGTTTCCGGGACTGGCGGTGGAAATGGTCACATCGGTGGTTTGCAAGGCGTTCAGGACATTGGTGGCCGTGCCATCCTGCGTGACCGAATTGAAGTTCAGCAGATAGTCGGTGGGATCGATCAGCCAGCTGCCGGCACGGCCGAACGGTGCTGCAGCAGTGACGATGGCATTGGCACCGAGCGCGACATGGGCTGCCGAGGTTTCGATTGCCCCGCCATTGCCGCCGTCCGGTGCCGAGGCATCGAGCCTGCCGTTTCCGCTCACGCGGCCAGCCTGCATGTCGCCCATGAGCCGGATCACCCCGGCCTGCTCCTGTACCGTTTTCGCTTCAACCACGCCGTCATTGTTGACCACTGCACGCGCCAGCTGGCTGGCCGCCTGCGCTGCCATGAAGACGCGGCCGCCATCGGCCTTGACCAGGCTGCGGTTGTCGGCCAGTGCATCGAGAGCGCCGCTGTCGATGTTGTAGCCGATCAGGCTGCCATCGTTGATGGTGACGGTCACCTGGTTGCCGGCCGCCAGCAAGGCCGTGCCCAGGCGCGCACTGATGATGCCCTGGTTGATCACCTGGGGCGCCAGCAGTGCAATGTAGCCGTGGTCGCTGGCCGTGAGGGTACCCTGGTTGACCACCGATGCAGCCAAGCCGTTGCCGGCAAAGCGGTAGACGCCGGCATTGAAATCGGCATCGCTCAAATGATGGGTGGAGGCCACCAGCCCGGCAACGTTGACTTGTGCATGCGCGCCGAACAGGATGCCGTTTGGATTGCTGAGGAACACCTGGCCGTTGGCATTGAGGCTGCCCATGATCTGGCTGGCGTCCTGGCCGCGGACCCGGTTCAGGACGATGGAAGCGGGCGAGGGTTGACTGAAATTGAGTACCTCGCCGCTTTTTACGCCGAAGCCGTTCCAGTCGATGACCAGCCTGGCAGAACCCTGCGCGACGGTCATTGTGTTGCCCGCCGCGCTGATGCCGGCATTGCCGCTGCTGACCTGGCCACCCTCGGGCAGCGCCCACGCCGACGCGCAAATGCCTGCCGCCATGGTGATGCACACTGGCAGCAGGGAATGAATTGCCTCAGATCGAAAATGCATGACGTTTTTCCAGGCTTGAAGGGGACCCGTCCTGCTTCGGCCACGGTTGATGAAACGGCTCAGGCGTCGCAGGTGACGTAGCGGGCCAGCGCGGTGTTCATGGTGTGGCTTCCAATTGTGGCGGCAGCTTGATGCCGCCACCGACCACCGCTACCCCAAGGCAGCGCTCGCCCGCGCTGCCGGTGCGCGCCGCGCCACTGGTACTGCCATCCAGAACACAAGCTGTTGGCGAAGCTTGCATCTGCCTGGTCAGGCGCCGGTTTTTCGTATCGGTGACGGCATTTGCGGCGTTGTCTGCATTGGCCAATCCGCCCAGATATGCGGGAGAGGTATCCATCAGCGCAAGCAGCGAGGCAACGGGCGTATTCGGCACATTTGGCACAACACCCTGTGCAGCGATGGTCAGGATGCCATCGACATTTTGCAGTTGATAATTCCTTGCCGACAGGCCCGAAGGCGTGATGGTGAAACTGCCTGGGTCCACCGCGCCCTGGGCGCTGCCCTGGTACGCCAGCTGGCCGTCAAGCACGGCTGCGGTATCGGCGCCCACCAGTCCCGCAAGTTCGATGCCATTGCCACCCGAATAGGGCACGCCGTCATAGATCTTGCTGGCATTGTTGGCAATGACGGACAACAATGCCGGGGTGATGCTGCCGTCGCCGGCCTGCACGGTCATGCTGTAGTTGCGCCCGCCATTGCCATCTGCGACGGCGCTGCCGGCGGCCAGCTGGACCTTGCGTTGACCGGCGTCGGCACTGTCGAACACCGTTTGCGCAGCAAGCGTATCGCCGGGCGCCAACCCGAGTCCGCCGATCACGAGCGGGGCGCCGGCACTGGTGTTGCCGTCGTAGGTTTTGCTGGCCGTGCCCACTGCCACATCGAGCGCACGCGGCGTGATGGTACCCGGCGCGATGACAGTGGTGAGCAGGTAGTTGCCCAGCTTGGTGCCTGCCAGCGCTTCCACCGCATCGACCGACAGCACGCGCTCACCGGCATCGCGGCTATCGAAGTGCTGGCTGGCCGAAACCTGTTCGCCAGCGACCAGGCCGCTGATCTCCGGTGTGACCACACGCGAATCGGCGCCCGCCGAATCCGTGGTGCCGTCGTAGGTTTTGCTTGCCGAACGCGCGGCGATCGTCAGCCCACGGCGCAGGATCTTGCCGATGCTGGTGTTCTTCGCCGTGACTTCATAGTTGGTCGCCGGTACCAGGTTGGCGTTGGCGTCCCGGTAGACAAAGGCATCCTGCACCTGCAGCACGGCGCTGTCGGAGGCATCGGCAGATTGAAAGAACTGCGTCGCATCGACACTCTGGCCCGGCGCCAGGTTGCTGGCAGTCGGCCTGCCTGGAGCATTGGTGCTGCCGTCGTAGACTTTGGTGCCCGGTTCGGCATCGGCCGACGTCTTGAATGTGGCGTCGGCATCGATGGTGGTCTGGCGGCGCGTGATGTTGCCCTTGGCGGAAAAGGGCAGGACGCTGTAGTTGGTGATGACATTGACACCGTTGGCATCGCTGATGGCAATCGAGCCGACGTTCAGGTCGATGCCATCGGCAGCATCGGCAGAAGCATACGATTGCGTGGCGCTGACGACTTGCTGGCCTGGCGCGAGCTGGTTGCCGTTGACGGCAGGCGCAACCGAGCTGGTGGTGCCATCGTAGACTTTATTGGCAGCGACTGCCTCGACCCGGATGATGCGCGGTGAAATGACGCCGCTGGCCTGGCTGCCGAGCGTCAGCCGAAAGTTGTCCGGATTGGCCAGCGGTTGATTGCTCAAGTCCAGCAAGGCCAGATCGGGAGCAACCTGAATCGATTGCGTGCCGACATTGGGGGACAGGTAATTTTCTGCTCCGACGACCCGCACGGAAAAATCGCTGGTGCTGACCACTTGGTTGATTGCCTGGGCGGCCGGGGTGCCGTCATAGACCTTGTCGAACGGCCGGGCATTGACGGTGATTTCGAACGGGTCGATCCTGACTTGCGGGTCTTGCGAGGTTGAAATGGTGTTGCGGGTGACCGAATAATTATCGGTGACGTCTTCATTGTTGTTGCGGATGACGTAGTCGAAGCCAACCGACAAGGTGCGCTGGTTGTCGCTGGCTGTATTGGCGTCGGCCCTGTCAAAGCCTTGCACGGCATTCGTCAGCGTGTCGCCGCCGACCAGGCCGGTGGCGCTGACGACGCCAGCCGAACGCGTGGTGCCATCGTAGGTCTTGCTCAATGCCTGCGGCGTCAATGCCAACGGCGCCTTGTCGATGCGCAGACTGCCTGTCAGGCTGGCGCCGGTGATCAGGTAGCCTTTCTGGTTCGACCACAGGTCGGCAGTGAAGGCATAGGTGCCGGCATTCTTGAAACCGGTGGTGGTGGAATCGGAATAAAAGATGTTTGGCGAAGTCGCCGCGGCGGGGTCGCCGCTCAGCGTGAGCAGATCACGTAGCGATTGCGCCGCGCCGTTGTAGACCGTGCTGGTGGCAAAACTTGCTGTCACCGGGGTGAGGAACGATTTCAGCAAGGGCGTGGTGTGACCAGGGTAGATGGTCCAGGCTGCCGGGTCCAGCGTGCCCAGGTCGGCCCGCATTTCCGCGCTTTGTTTTCCGACACCGGTATATGGCGTCGCCGACACATTCAAGGCAATGCCTGTGGCCACGTCCGAACTCTGCGCATCCCAGAAGGCATTGCTCAGTTGCCCCTACTGATTCTGCCGCCCGATCAAGCCGCCGACGAAAAAATTACCGGTGAGCAGAGTGCTTGCGCTGTAGACGTTGTCGACCGTACCATCGTTGAGACCGATCAGCCCGCCGACAAAGGCATTGCCGGCAACGGTCGAGGTGGAATAGGAATTCCGGATGCCGGCCGGAGCAAGCGGCCCGCCAAGATACTGGCCGACCAGGCCGCCCAGGACCTGGTTTCCTGTCACCGGTCCGGTGCTGTAGGTCTGGTCGAGGTTGCCGGATGCATTGCCGGCCAGGCCACCCGTGTAATCGACGCCTTTTACCGTTGCCTCGCTGTAGGAGCGCTCGATATTGCCTTTCAGGTTGCCGACCAGGCCACCGGTGTACTGGTTGCCGGTCACGGTCGAATTGGCCAGCACATGGCTGTTGACCACCCCGGTGGTATCGAGGTCGCCGGCCAGGGCACCGGTGCCCAGGGTGGCGCCGGTGATGTTGGCGTTGCTTAAGCCAAGATTGCTGATCAGCGTACCGGACGGCCCTTTGACATTGCCGAACAAGCCGATTGCTTGCGCAGTCGTCGGTTCGGGACGATTGATCGTCAGGTTGAAGATGGTGAAACCGTTGCCATCGAAATTGCCACTGAATGGCGTGCTGACCGAACCGATCGGCAGAAATCCTGCACCGCCGTTCATGACGGCCGAATCGCTGGCATCGATGCTGCGCGAAAGCGCGTAATTCTGCGCCAGCGAAGCAGGGTTGGTATTGACCGCCTGCAGGTCAGCGAGATTGCTGAGCCAAAGCCAGGTCGTCAGGTTTTGTGCACTGACGAACGGGCTGTAATCGGTTGGCACGGCATAGCTCGGTGGCGTGGTGTAGAGGGTCACCGCTTTGCCGACCACGCGGCTGGCAGGATCGAACAGCACGGCTGCACCGGGGAGGGAGGCACCGGACTTGAGCACCAGGTCGCCCGGCCGTTCGGCAGCAGCGGGGGTGATGCTTGCCCCCTGCAGCCGGATGTCGTGGTCGGCGCGCAGCGTCAGCGTGGTATTGCGGCCCAGATCGGGAGAAAACGACAGTGCGCCCTCGACAATGAGGTCGCCGCTGGCTGTCCCGGCCTGGCCGGCGGTACTGACCGTGACATTGGTGGTCTTCAGGCTTTCGGGAATGACCGTGGCACCCAGGGTGCTGGAGGCCGTCAGGCTTGTCGCGCCCTCGATCACCCAGCTGCCCGGGGTGCCGAAAGCGGAGCCGGCAGTCACCGTGGCGCCGTTGCCGGGCAGGATCTGCGCCGCCGAGGTTTGAATCGATCCTCCATCGCCGTTATCGGTTGCCGATGCATCAAGCTTGCCATTGCCGCTGACCTGGCTGGTCTGGCCATCACTGCGCAAGCTGATCACCCCTTTGCGGCTGTCGACAGTGAGCGCTTCGATGATGCCGTCGTTGTTGACCACCGCGCGGGCCAGGCCTTCTGCGGCCTTTGCTCCCATGAAGACGCGGCCGCCATCTGCCTTGATCAGCGTGCGGTTCTCGGCCAGTGCCTCAAGCGCGCCAGTGTCGATGTTGTAGCCGATCAAACTGCCATCCTCGAACTGCAGCGTGACCTGGTTGCCGGCGGCCAGCAGGGCCGTACCAAGGCGCGCGGTAATGACACCCTGGTTGATGACTTGCGGGCCCAGCAGGGCAATGTAGCCCTGGTCGCTGGCAGTCAGGAAGCCTTGATTGTTGATCCGAACGCCGCTGCCGGCACCACTGGCGATGCCGGTAAACCGGTAGCGGCCGGCAGCAAAGTCGGCATCGCTCAACTGGCCGGTTGCCGCAACCAGACCGCCGACATTGACGCGGGCATTCTGGCCAAAGTAAATGCCATTCGGATTGGTGACGAAAACCTGGCCATTGGCGGTCATGCTGCCAAGGATCTCGCTGGGAGCCTGGCCGGTGACGCGGTTGAGCACAATCGCTGAACGGGACGGTTGGTTGAAGGTGAGCGAATCCACCACATCGACGCCGAAGCTTGCCCAGTTGATCACCAGTTTTGGCGAAACCTGGGTGACCACCATGGCGTTGCCCGGCGGCGCCGAGATGTTGCCGGTGCCGTTGCCGATCTGGCCTCCCTGCGGCAGGGCCCACGCCGTGCCGCAGGCGCCGGCAACCAGCGTGGCGCAAAATGGTAACAGGCACTGGATTTCGTTGGGACGAAAATGCATGGCGACTCCCTGGCGTCAATGGTAGGTCGGCATTGCTTCAGGAACCAGTGACCCATCCTTGCGCCGTCTGTCATCGTCGATCGGCATGATGGTTCGCGAAAGCAATAATCCGCATTTGCCAAGCCTTAATGAATAAGCGGCAAGTGCGTTTATGCAATATAAATTTCTGGAGGGCAGGCGCAATAATCGTTAGATTGCGCTAATAATTATTGCTTGATGATGGGACTTGCAGTGAAAAAAGCCAGGCGCTGTCTAGCGCCTGGCGTGAGCGTTGCTGCGGGTCTGTGGTTCAGTGATTCTGCGGTTCTGTAGTTTTACGGTTCTGTGGTTCTGCGGATTTGGAGTTCTGTCGTTCTGTGGTTCTGTGGTTCTGTGGTTTTGTGGTTTTGCGGTTTTGCAGTTCCATAATTTTGCAGAGCTGCGCTGCATTCATGCGGTGCATTCATTGCAACCGATCAGCAACGCAGCCCATTCTGCGCCTTCGAAGGATCACTCCAGCCCCGGTGGCAGACGCATGCCCTTTCTGACCACGCGCAGATCGAGATTGCGATTGGCGCTATCGACTTCCAGCCGCGTGCGTTCATCGTCGCCATCATCGGCCGAACGTCTGCCACTGGCCATCAGGTCGACCGTCATGCCGCTTTTCCCGGCGCGGCCGTTGTCCTGTGCATCGAGCTGGGCAATATCGATGACCCTGGCAAGCGGCAGTGCAGTGGCTGGAGCCGGTCCGCTGCCAGGCGGGCAGGGTGCCAGCGGTGTGCAGGCTGTGCCCGGGTTGTCAGGGTTGCCGGGCTCGCCTGGAATCCCGGTCAGCGCACTGCCGATCACCAGCGTGCCGCTGACATTGTTGAGCGCATAGTTTTTTGCAGTCAAGCCATCGGGGGTGATGTCGTAACGACCCGGCGCCACCGCCCCCTGCGAGCTGCCACGGTAGGCAAGATTGCCGGCCAGGACCGCTGGCGTTTCATTGTTGACGAAGCCGCTGTAGTGCACGCCATTGCCACCGGCAAAAGCAATCCCGTCAGCTGGTTTGTTGAAGCCGTTGGCAATCACATCGAGCTGCTTTTTCAAGATGCTGCCCGGCGCGCTTCTGGTACCGATCAGGTAGTTGCCGCTGCGCGCACCATTGCCATCCTTGACGAACGCATCGTTGCCGACTTCGATCTGCTGCGGGAGCGCATCGGCTGTCTGAAACGCCGCTGTGGCATGGAGACTGTCCTGGCCAACCAGGCCATCGCCCTCGAGATGCACGCCGCCCGCACTGCCGGTATTGCCGTCATAGGTCTTGCTGAACGGGTTGGCGGCAATCGTCAGCACCCGCTGGTCGATGAAGCCGGCGGTTTCCTCGCGCGCACCGAGGACATAGTTGTGGCGTCCATCCTGCTCGACCAGCACCGTGGGCTTGAGCTGGCGCGCGCCATGGTCGGCGCCATCGAATTCCTGCAGCGCGCCGACGACGTCGCCGTCGATCACCCCATCGACCCTGGCCTGCTGCGCCGACGCTGTGCTGCCGTCATATTTCTTGCGCCAGTACTGCGCCGTGGCGCTGACTTCCCTGGGCGTGATGCTGCCTTTGCCTTCCAGGACATCGGCAGGCTGGATCAGGTAGTTATCGGCCGCTACACGCTTGCCATCCTGGTCGATGAAGTAGTAGCCCTCATTGACAACCGTGGCCACCTCCGGCGCGGCATTGACATCGGCAAAACGCTGCGAGCCGACCAGTGTCTGCCGGGGTGCGGCATTGCCGGCAACCGGCTTGCCATTGCCGGCCAGGTCGGTGCGGTCGTAGACCTTGCTGTCCGCGCCAGCCTGTATTGTGGTCGGACGGCGGAATACCTGATAGGGCGCAGTCACGATCTCTACCCGGTAGTTCCTGCTCACACCACCTTTGCCATCGATGATTTCACCGCCGACTTCCACCTTGCGCTGGCCGGCATCGGCGGCATCCAGATACTGCCAGGTCTGGATACGGTCACCGTGCGCAGTGATCAATCCTTCCACGGTGGCGGTGCCTGCGGCAGTGGTGGTGCCGTCATAAAACCGCCCTGCCTTGTTTGTGCCGTCGTTGTCGATGCCGGCTTGTTCTGCATCGCTGAGTCCAGCGCTGATCTTCAGCAGCGCCTGGGCAATGCCGCCATAGACCTTGCCCTGCACGCCATTGACGACCGGCAGGTCATTGACGACCTTGTAGTTCAGGCCATTGTTGCCGTCATTGACCAGCAGGCCGGTGACCTGCAGCTCGGCGCGCGGATCGGCGTTTTCCGAAACGAAGGCCTGTTTGGCGAATACCACTTTCTGGCCGGCCACCAGGTCGCCGGCCTGGTAGGCGACCACGCCATTGGAGTCTTTGGTGCCGTCGTAGATCTTGTAGTCGGACACCGCGTGCGCGCGCAGGGTCTTTGGCCTGATGTCGCCAAACACCTGGTTTTTCGGCTCTTGCGCATCGGCGATACTGATCTGGTAGTTGTTCGCTTCACCGGTTAGCTGATAGCCCTTCTTGAAGGTCAGCTGCCAGTGGCCCACATTGGCCGATGCAAAACTCTGCTCGGCTTGCAGCACATCGCTGCCAGCCAGTTTCATCGTCACGGTTTGCGAGCCGTCGGTGGCGTCATACTCGCGACTGTCGTAGACCGGGGCAATCGTCACGGCTTTCGGCTTGATGACCACGCTGGCGTCGTCCCTGGTGCTGACGGTATTGTTGCGGATATCGTAATTGCGGCTGACGTCGGTGTCGTTCCACATCACCCGGTAACCGTCATCGACCTTCAGCGTGCGGATGTCGCTGGCATCCTTGTTGGCATTCGGATTGTCATACGACTGGCTGGCAACCAGGGTGTCGCCCTGGCCAAGATAGTCCGCCGTCACCCGTGCGGCCGGATCGTTCGACGCCGTGGTGCCGTCATATTCCTTGCCCACGGCGGTGGGGGTCAGGTAAATCGTGCGTGGATCGATGTACACCTTCAGGCTGCCACTGGCCGGGGTCTGGATTGCATAGCCTTTCTGGTTCGAATACAGCTCCGGCCGGAAGGTGTAGGCACCGACGTCGCGGCCACGCACATACTCGCCCTGCTCGGAAAGAAAATCGTCGAGGTGGACGCCAAACAGGTTCTGGCCCAGCACGGCGTTGCTGTCGCTGAACGCGATGTAGGGCGTGGCGCTGGCATACAGGCCGTTGTATTTGAATGCACCGTCACGGAAGGTGGCCGTCAGCGGCTTGAGAAAATTGCGCAGCAAGGGCGCAGTGCGGAAATCGTAGACTAGCCAGCTGGCCTCATCAAGGCCGTGCAAACCGATCATCATGCTGGCGCTGCGCAAGCCCGTGCCCACAGCCTGCGCACATGCGCAACCGTTGTCGACGCCGGCAGATTCGATATCCCAGAACAGCGAACCCGACAACTGGCCGCCAAGCTGCTGGCCGATCAATCCACCGGCTTTTCCTGCCGGCTGCCCTTCGACGCTGACGCCGGCGCTCTGGCTGTAGGCATTGGCGATATCGCCGGCGTTTTCACCGACCAGTCCACCGACATTGGTGCTGCCATGCACCGCCCCGGTACTGTAGACATTGCTGATCGATGCGGTGCTGCCGCCACGGCTTTCATTGCCACCGGCGAATCCGCCGACATTCTCTGTTCCGCTGACGGCGCCGGTGCTGTACGACAGCTCGACCCGGCCGAGGTTCTTGCCCACCAGGCCACCGGCATACCGCGCACCGTTGACTGCGGCATCGCTGTAGGAACGCAGGATCGCGCCACGGTTGCTGCCCACCAGGCCACCAGTGGCTGCCGTGCCGGCAGCGCCATCGGCGCCATTGCCGCTGCCAGTGACCTTGGAACCCTGCCAGCTGTTGCCGGCCTGGCCGCTGGCGTAGCTGTCGACGATGGTGCTGCCGCTGAACCCGGCCAGCGCGCCGGTGGCAGCGGTGCCGCCAGTAATGTCGGCATCGATCAGGCCGACGTTGCTGATCACGCCACCCTGGGTCTGGCCGAACAAGCCGACGCCCTCGGTACTCCGGGGCCGGTTGATATACAGGTTGCTGACGGTATGTCCCATGCCATCGAAATTGCCGGAGAACGCGACCTTGCTGTCGCCGACCGGGGCAAAGCCGGCATTCTGGTTCCACTGCCGGGTGCCGCTGGCATCGATGTCGGCGGCCAGCGCAAAATTCGATTTCAAGGCTGCAGCGCTGGAACCCATGGCCTGCAATTGTTCCGCATTGGCCACCATCAGCCAGGTGGTCAAACTGCGGGCGTCGATGCGGTCGCGGCCAAACACCTCCGGCGCGGCAAAGTTGGCCGGCGTGTAGTACAGCGTGACATTGCCTTCGCTGCTGTTGGGCACGCCGGCCGGCCCGAACCTGCCGACATCGATCTTCGCGCCGGCCCCCATGCTGAAGGTGCCCTTGCCGGTGCCGCCCGCAGCGGCCTTGAGCACCAGATTGCCATGACTGTAATCGAGCCCGACGGCGCTCTGTTTTTCCATCGACATCACGGTATTCGGTGTCAGCACGATATCGGTGTCGGCCCGCAGCGTCAGCGTGCGCCCGTTACCCCAGCTGAACTGGCCATTGACGGTAATAGTGCCGGCATCGGTGCCGGGACCGGCTGTGGAAATCGTCACATCGGTACTCTCCAGCGCCTTGAGCACGGTCTTGCCGGAGCCGTCCTGCGTGACTGCATTGAAATCAAGCAGGTAGTCGGTCGGGTCGATGAGCCAGGCGCCGGCCTTCCCGGCCGGTGCCGCCGCAGTCACGAGCGCACTCGGGTCGAGCTTCACATGGGCTGCCGAGGTCTCGATGGCGCCGCCATCGCCGCCATGCGGTGCCGAGGCATCCAGCCGTCCATGGCCGGTGATGCTGCCGCGCTGCATGTCGCCCAGCAGCTTGATCACGCCCGCCTGTTTTTCCACGTTCAGGGCTTCCACCACGCCGTCGTTGTTGACCACGGCGCGGCCCAGCTGGTCGGCGGCGCGCGCGCTCATGAATACCTGGCCGCCATCGGCCTTGACCAGCTGGCGGTTGGCAGCCAGTGCATCGATGGCGCCGCGTCCGATGTTGTAGCCAAGCGGGCTGCCATCGGCAATATGCAGCGTGACCTGGTCGCCGGCCGCCAGCAGTGCCGTGCCCAGGCGAGCATTGATGACGCCTTCGTTGATCACCTGCGGCGCCAGCAGGGCGATGTAGCCGCGCTTGCTGGCAGTCAATGTTCCCTGGTTGAGGATGGTGGCGCCGCTGCCATTGCCATTGAAATGGAAATTGCCGGCGTTGAAGTCGTCATTGCTCAGCAAGCCGGTGGAGGCGGCCAGGCCACCGACATTGACCTGTGCCTGCGGGCCGAAGACGATGCCGTTCGGATTGGTGATGAAAACCTGGCCATTGGCTTGCAGCGTGCCGAGGATGCGGCTGGGGTCCTGGCCGGCAACCCGGTTGAGCACCATTGAGGAAGCCGACGGCTGCTGGAAGCGCACGGACTCGCCGCTGCCGACACCGAAGCGCTGCCAGTCGATCACCAGCTTCGGGCTGTTCTGCTGGATCTGCATGGCATTGCCAACGCTGCTGATGGCGCCAGCGCCGCTGCCCACCACGCCGCCCTGCGGCAGCGCCAGCGCGGGACCTTGCCAGGCCAGCAGCAGCGCCAGGCACAACGGCTTGAAGCAGGGCAGGCCTGCGCTTGCGTGGCGCAGTGCTGCACATGCAGAATGGCCGGATGCGGTGGTTGATGCCGGATTGATTGATGAAGAAGAAGATAAAAGGCCAGGAGCTGGGGGAGGGGATGGACGGCGCATGTCTGGTTTCCAGGAAAGTTGATCGCAACAAAATTTCAGGAACCCAATATAGTGACCCTGTTCTACGATGCAATCATCCTTAGTCGCGATTAACATTTGCAGCGCTTGGCCCCGGCGCTCACAGATTGACATTTCCATTTTCAAAGCTTCAACACCGTTGAATAATTTGGATTGTTCGCCGGTGCGTAGTCAGCGTGCGGTTGATATACTTAATCGCCATTGCCAATCGAACAAAGGAAGAATCCATGAAGACCAAGGCCGCCATTGCGTGGAAAGCCGGTGCACCACTGACGATCGAAGAAGTCGACCTGGAGGGACCGAAGGCTGGCGAAGTTCTGGTCGAGCTCAAGGCCACCGGTATTTGCCATACCGATTACTACACCTTGTCAGGCGCCGACCCGGAAGGGATTTTTCCATCGATTCTTGGCCATGAGGGCGCGGGCGTGGTGGTCGATGTCGGCCCCGGCGTGAAAAGCCTGCGCAAGGGTGATCATGTCATTCCCTTGTACACGCCGGAATGCCGCGAGTGCAAATTCTGCCTGTCGCAAAAAACCAATCTGTGCCAGGCCATCCGTTCGACCCAGGGCCGTGGCCTGATGCCGGACGCCACCAGCCGCTTTTCCATCGATGGCAAGCCGATCTTCCATTACATGGGCACCTCGACCTTTGCCAACCATATCGTGGTTCCGGAAATTGCCCTGGCAAAGATCCGCTCCGATGCGCCGTTCGACAAGGTTTGCTACATCGGTTGCGGCGTCACCACCGGTGTCGGCGCCGTGCTGTTTACCGCCAAGGTGGAAGCCGGCGCCAATGTGGTGGTATTCGGTCTGGGCGGCATCGGCCTGAACGTGATCCAGGCCGCGCGGATGGTGGGCGCCGACAAGATCATCGGCGTGGATCTCAATCCTGCGCGCGAGGCAATGGCGCGCAAGTTCGGCATGACCCATTTCATCAATCCATCGAAAGTGGAAAACGTCGTCGACACCATCATCCAGTTGACCGATGGCGGTTCCGACTACAGCTTCGAGTGCATTGGCAACACCACCACGATGCGCCAGTCGCTGGAGAGTTCGCACAAGGGTTGGGGCCAGTCGATCATCATTGGCGTGGCCGCTGCCGGCCAGGAAATCAGCACGCGGCCATTTCAGCTGGTCACCGGCCGGGTCTGGAAAGGTTCGGCCTTTGGCGGCGCGCGCGGACGCACCGATGTACCGAAGATCGTCGACTGGTACATGGATGGCAAGCTCAACATCGATGACCTGATCACCCACACGCTGCCGCTGGAGCGCATCAATGAAGGCTTCGACCTGATGAAGAGCGGCGAATCGATCCGTTCCGTGGTGCTGTACTGATGAACAGCGGCGCCATGTCTGCAGCCGGGGTGGAAACCGTCAGCGAGCAAGCCTGCTTTGGCGGCGTACTGGGGATCTACAAGCATGCGTCGGCAGCCATTGGCTTGCCGATGCGCTTTTCCGTATTCCACCCGGCGCAAGCCGGCACGGCGCCAGTGCCGGTGCTGTTTTTCCTGGCCGGGCTGACCTGCAATGAAGAGACCTTCATGATCAAGGCCGGTGCCCAACGCTGGGCCGCCGAACACGGGATCCTGCTGGTGGCGCCCGATACCAGTGCGCGCGGCACCGGTATTGCCCAGGCGACGGCCGACTGGGATTTTGGCGAAGGCGCAGGTTTTTACCTCGACGCCACCGAGGAACCGTATGCCAGGAACTTTCGCATGGAGACCTACATCGTTTCCGAACTGCGCGAATTGATTTTGGCCAGCTTGCCGGTCAACCCGAACCAGGTCGGAATCTTCGGACACTCGATGGGCGGCCATGGTGCCCTGGTGCTGGCGTTACGGCATCCAGGCCTGTTCCAGTCGGTCTCGGCATTTGCACCGATTGCTGCAGCAGCAGGCTGCCCCTGGGGTGAAAAGGCCTTCGGCCTGTATCTTGGCAGTGAGCGGGTCAACTGGAAAGGACATGACGCCAGCGAGCTCATGCTGGCGCAGCAATCAGCGCCGTTCCCGCGCGGTATCCTGATCGACCAGGGCTTGGCGGATCAATTCCTCGCTGCCGGCCAGCTGCTGCCGGAAAAATTCGAATTGGCTTGCCAGCAGGTCGGGCAGCCGCTGACCTTGCGCAGGCAACAGGGTTATGAGCATGGTTACTACTTCATTTCCACGTTCATGGGCGATCACATCGCCTTCCATCACCACGCCCTGACAGCCTTGTAATGGCGCGCGTGTGACGAACGGCCTTCAAAGCGTCGACGAGCACGGCATGCCCATTCCGCCCACGCTGTACACCGATTCGCACGCCGAGTCGCACGTCAATTCGCTCGCACTGCCCGTGCAAGGAACAACCCCGCACGCACTGCCGGTGCGTGACGGCGTTGCGCCCAGTACCGTCTGGCTCCCGCCAGGTCCTTGGCTCTTGCTGATCGATTACCTGACCGAACGCTTTGCCGATGTTTCATTGCCGACCTGGCAGTCACGCATGGCCCGTGGCGAAGTGCGCGACGAGCGTTTGTGCGCCTGCACGCCGGGCACACCCTACCGCGCGGGTGCGCGCGTGAATTATTACCGTGAACTGGAAGGCGAGGTCAGGATCCCATTCGAGGAAGTCATCCTGCATCAGGACGCGCATTTGCTGGTCGTCGACAAACCCCATTTTTTACCGGTAATTCCCACCGGCCGCTACCTGCATGAAACCCTGCTGGTGCGGCTGAAGAAAAAAACCGGCCTGGAACAATTGACACCGATTCATCGTTTGGACCGGGAAACTGCCGGCGTGATGCTGTTTTCCCATAACCTCACCAGCCGTGGCACATATCAATCCATGTTCCAGAAACGGCGCATGGACAAGGTCTATGAAGCGCTGGCTCGCCCGCTGGCATCATTGCAAGCCCCCCTGGTGCACCGCAGTCTGATGGTGGAGGGCACACCGTTTTTCCGCATGCGTGAAACAGCTGGCGCGCCGAATTCCGAGACCCGCATCGAAATGCTGGAACAGCGCCAGGAATGGGCCCGCTACCGCCTGCAGCCGGTCACCGGCCGCAAGCACCAGCTGCGGGTACATATGGCAGCGCTCGGTGCGCCACTGCGCAACGATTCGATGTATCCCGACTTCTGCCCGCCTGCTGCCGATGATTTTTCGCGTCCACTGGCCTTGCTGGCCAGGTCGATTGCATTCGAAGATCCCTTGTCGGGTCAACCACGGCATTTCGAAAGCCAGCGCTCGCTGTGGGACCAGATCGAAGAGCCAGGCTGAACGGGTTTGCTGTCCCGGTCAGGCATCAAGCCATCGCCAAGTCATTCAGGCGACAGGCGTACGACACCACCAGGATCAGCACGAAAAAAAGCCCAGCAGAGCCGAAGCCTGATGGGCTAACCTACCCGAGCGGGAGGAGGAGACATCCGTGAAAAAACATCAAACACAGGTCAGAGAATACCTTTGGCTCGGGAATTTGAAATCTTTATTAATGGACGTAGAGTATTTTTTAACGACCGGATAATGCGCCGGACCAGGTTGGCGATTCCGGAAAAGACGCCTGAACCATCAATCCCGTGCAGCCATTGCACGCAGTTCAGCCGCCATGGCTGGCTGCGATGATTCCACTTCACCAGCCATGCGATGCAGCAGCCGCACACCCGCCATGGCCTGGCTCCTGCGCCGTTCAGGCAAGCTCTTGCGCGGCGCCAGCAGCAACAGCGCGGCACGCAGCAAACCTTCCAGTAGTGGCTTGAACACCATGACGAACACACCCGCCATGGCAACGCCAATCATGGGGCGGATGGCGGCTGCCATCGATTGCAACATGGGCAGGGCGGTTTCAAACGGCAGGTCGAGCACAAACAGTTGCATGATGAAGGGAAATCTTTCTGGAAGCGGCTGGCGTAAAACCTTAGGACTCGACAAGACAATCCCGTCATGGACTTCATGATAGAGAGATACCCGCCTGCTGCCCAATTCCCTGTTTTCATAGACGCTATTTGCCCTCTGAATACCTGGCACTTGAGCATTGTTGAGGCTTGTTCCAAGGTGCTGAATAGCCAGGAACTCGGCTTTCAACATTACTATAAAGAAACAAAAAAACCTTCATGAGGTTACTTGTAAACAATTTTTCCGATTTGTTTCAGTTCCGAATTCGAGCATTAAAAAATTCCATGGAGACTTTTTC
>JBPBPY010000074.1:0-16804 GCA_050954505.1 Janthinobacterium lividum | reverse complement strand
TTGAGGAAATCGGCATCGAGCTTGAAGTCTTCCGAGTTTTCCGCTTCGATGCAGATCGCCGCCATGGTCTGCACGGTTTCGACCGGATAGCGGCCCGAGGCGGTTTCCGCCGAGGTCATTACCGCATCGGTGCCGTCGAGCACTGCATTGGCCACGTCCGAGACTTCGGCGCGCGTGGGAATCGCATTGAAGATCATCGACTCCATCATCTGAGTCGCGGTGATGGCCAGCTTGTTCGACAAGCGCGCCATGCGGATCATGCGTTTTTGCAGCGCCGGCACGGCAGCATTGCCGACTTCCACTGCCAGGTCGCCGCGCGCCACCATGATGCCGTCCGAGGCGTCGAGGATTTCCTGCAGCGCGGGAATGGCCTCGGCGCGTTCGATCTTGGCGATCATCAGCGGCTTGTGGCCCAGCTCGGCGCCGGCGATGTTGCAAAGCTGGCGCGCCATGATCATGTCGGTGGCGCTTTTCGGGAATGAAATGGCGACGTAGTCGGCTTGAAAGCTCATTGCCGTCTTGATGTCTTCCATGTCCTTGGCTGTGAGTGCAGCTGCCGACAAGCCACCGCCGAGACGGTTGATGCCCTTGTTGTTGGACAGCTCGCCGCCGCTCTTGACAGTGGTGTGGATCTTGCTGCCTTCGATCTTGTCGACCACCAGCACGATCATGCCGTCGTTGAGCAGCAGCGTGTCGTTGTTGCGCAAGTCGCGCGGCAACTCCTTGTAGTCGATGCCGACCTGCTGTTCATTGCCGATTTCCAGCGCAGCGTCAAGAATGAATGGCGCCCCATTCTCCAGCATGATCTTGCCATTCTCGAACTTGCCGACGCGGATCTTCGGACCCTGCAAGTCGGCCATGATGGCAATCTCGCGTCCGGCTGCAGCAGCAACCTGGCGCACCAGTGCAGCGCGGTCGATATGATCCTGCGCCTTGCCGTGGGAAAAATTCAGCCGCACCACATCGACACCGGCGGCAATCATGCGCGTGAGTGTCTCGACATCGCTCGATGCCGGGCCGATGGTGGCAACAATCTTGGTAGCTCTCTGCATGATGGCATCCTTGTGCAGCATGCGCGCAATCGGCGCTGGCTTCATGCTGCGGCGCGCTGCAGCAAGACTTCGACGGCAGGCAATGGTTTGCCTTCGAGGAATTCGAGGAAAGCGCCGCCGCCGGTGGAAATGTAGCCAATTTTGTCGGCAATGCCGTACTTGGCAATGGCCGCCAGCGTATCGCCGCCGCCGGCAATCGAGAACGCTTTCGAGTCGGCAATCGCCAAAGCCAGCGTGCGCGTGCCTTCGCCGAACTGGTCGAATTCGAACACGCCAACCGGACCGTTCCAGACCACGGTGCCGGCGCTGGCAATCTGCTTGGCCAGCAGCGCTGCAGTTTCCGGTCCAATGTCGAGGATCATGTCGTCGTCTTCAACGTCGGCAACCTTTTTGACGGTGGCTGCAGCAGTGGCGGAAAACGCCTTGGCGCAGACGACATCGGTCGGAATCGGCACCGAAGCCCCACGGGCGGCCATCATGTCGATGATGGCGCGGGCGTCGCCCACCAGGTCGGCTTCGGCCAGGGACTTGCCGATCTTCAGGCCGGCAGCCAGCATGAAGGTATTGGCGATGCCGCCACCAACGATCAGGTTGTCGACCTTCGAGGCCAGTGTCTTCAGGATGGTAAGCTTGGTCGAGACCTTGGAGCCGGCGACGATGGCCACCATGGGCGGCATCGGGCTGCCCAGCGCGCGGCCGAGCGCATCGAGTTCGGCAGCCAGCAAGGGACCGGCGCAGGCCACCGGTGCAAACCTTGCGATGCCGTGGGTGCTGGCTTCGGCGCGGTGCGCAGTGCCAAAGGCGTCGTTGACATACACATCGCAGAGTGCCGCCATCTTTTTCGCCAGCGCTTCGTCATCCTTCTTTTCGCCGCGATTGACACGGCAGTTTTCCAGCAGCACGACCTGGCCTGGCGCCACATCGACACCGTCAACCCAGTTTTGCTTCAAGACCACTGGCTGGCCCAGCAATTCAGACAGGCGCTCGGCGATCGGCGCCAGGCTGTCGGCCGGCTTGAACTCGCCTTCGGTTGGGCGGCCCAGGTGCGACGTTACCATGACGGCAGCGCCAGCACCAATTGCCAGCTTGATGGCAGGCACCGAAGCGCGAATGCGCGTATCTTCGGTAATCTTGCCATTGTCATCTTGCGGCACATTGAGATCGGCGCGGATGAAAACCCGCTTGCCCTGCAGCTTGCCCTGTTCGACCAGGTCTGAAAAACGGATGAATTCCATGGTTGTCGGTTTTGTTAATGGCGGAAAGGGCGCTATTTTACCGCAAGCCTGTTTGCGTTCTTGGCTTTTGCGCAAGTTTTACCGATTTTGAGGATCAAAATCTTGTTTCGCATCAGCAACAGCAGAAAGCCGGTGTGCGCCTGGGGCACTTCCAACTCTGTCAGCTTGAAAGATGATGCTTTGAAGCAGCGCCAACACGGGCAAATCCGCTAAAATCAGGACCGGGCCGCCCTGACGCGCATCCGTGTGCGAACGCAGCGTTGACCGCCCCCCTATTCCCAACAGGAGAATCACATGTCCATGGACGATCGCGACGGCAAGATCTGGAAAGACGGTGAGTTGATTGACTGGCGCGACGCCACGGTGCATGTGCTGACGCACACGCTGCACTACGGCATGGGCGTTTTCGAAGGCGTGCGCGCCTACAAGACGCCGGATGGCACGGCGATATTCCGCTTGCGCGAACATACCCAGCGGCTGTTCAATTCAGCCAAGATCTTCCAGCTCGAGATTCCGTACGACATGGAAACCGTGATGGCCGCGCAGCGCCAGGTCATCCGCGAAAACAATCTGGAGTCGGGCTACCTGCGCCCGTTGGTCTGGATCGGTTCGGAAAAGATGGGCATTTCGCCGAAAGGCAACAAGATCCACATCGCGATTGCCGCCTGGCCCTGGGGCGCCTACCTCGGTGAAGATGGCATGAACCGCGGCATCCGCGTGAAGACCTCATCCTTCACGCGCCACCATGTGAATGTCTCGCTGGTGCGCGCCAAGGCCAGCGGCTACTACATCAACTCCATCCTGGCCAACCAGGAAGCACTGGCCGATGGCTATGATGAAGCGCTGCTGCTCGACACCGACGGCTATGTCTCCGAGGGCTCCGGCGAAAATGTCTTCGTCATCCGCAATGGCAAGCTGTACACACCGGACCTCGCCTCCTGCCTCGACGGCATCACCCGCGACGCGGTGTTGACCATGGCGCGCGACCTCGGCATCGAGACGATCGAAAAACGCATTACCCGCGATGAAATGTACTGCTGCGATGAAGCCTTCTTCACCGGCACCGCTGCCGAGATCACGCCGATCCGCGAGCTCGACAACCGCACCATCGGCAATGGCAAGCGCGGGCCGATGACCGAAAAGCTGCAGGGCCTGTTCTTCGATGTCATGGCAGGCAAGGCGCCGCAATACAAGCACTGGCTCACGCTGGTGTAAACCTGAGCAGGCCACCTGGGTGGCCGACAACGATTTCTTGTTTAAAAAATCTGGAGAATTTGATGAGTGATGTAAGCATTCCCGCAGGCGCGGTTGAAATCGACGGCAAGGACTTGCCGGCCTATTGCCCAAACCCGGCCATGCCGATCTGGTCGTCGCATCCGCGCGTATTCCTCGACATGACGGCACGCGGTTTTGGCAAATGTCCCTATTGCGGCACGGTGTATGCGGTCAAGCCCGGTACCGAAGTACACGGTCATTGAAAATCGACCCGGTTCAAGGCGGCCTTGTGCGGCCATGAACCGGCAAGCATGTACCGTTTGACACACCTTACCAACCCTTCCCGTTATCTGGCACCCGCCTGGCTACCAGGTGGCCACGCCCAGACCATTTACCCGGCCACCTGCATCGTCAAGCCGCCCGTGGCTTACCGGCGCGAGCGCTGGCGTGCGCCGGATGGCGACTTCATCGATGTCGATTTCCTCGACGGCCAGGCGGACAAACCCTTCGTGGTGCTGTTCCATGGACTGGAAGGATCGTCGGCCAGTCACTATGCGCGCGCCTTGATGTCCCATGTCGCGGCACTGGGCTGGTCGGGGGCCGTGCCGCATTTTCGCGGCTGCTCCGGCCAGATGAATGACGGCCCGCGCTTTTACCATTCGGGCGATGCAGCGGAAATCGACTGGGTGCTGCGCAAGCTGGCCGCGCGCCGGGGGCTGGGGCCGGATGCTGTGCATACGCCTTTCGCGAGCCTCGTCAACTCTGACATCATCAAAAGCAGTAGTTGGAGTAACGGCGGTAATGGCGACGGCTCTCGGAACAGTTATTCCGATGGTAGCGACATTGCCAGCAGTGGCGGTGGTGGCGATAGCAGCACCAACAGGAAGTTAGGCAATAGCAGCAGCAACAGCAACAGCAAATTCTACGCTGCCGGCGTATCCCTCGGCGGCAATGCGCTGCTGCGCTGGGTGGGCGAATCGCAGCACCAGGCCGGGTTTGTCGATGCCGCCTGCGCCATTTCCGCACCGCTGGACCTCGCCGCTGGCGGCGCTGCACTATCCCGTGGCTTGAACATGCTCTACACCCGCGTGTTCCTGCGCACCCTCAAACCGAAGTGCCTGCAAAAGCTGGCGCAATTCCCCGGTTTGTTCGACAGCACATCCATGCTGAATGCGCGCAATCTCTATGAGTTCGACAACATCGTCACCGCGCCACTGCACGGCTACCGCAACACCGACGATTACTGGAACCGGGCCAGCGCGCGCCACATCCTTGGCGACGTCACCGTGCCGACGCTGGTCCTGAATGCGCGCAACGATCCCTTCCTGCCGCAGCAGCATTTGCCACAAAGCGCTGCGGCGCAGATCACGCTGGAATATCCGCAACAAGGCGGCCATGTCGGCTTTGTCTCGGGCCGCCCACCGGGAGCGCTGGACTGGCTGCCGCACCGCATGGTCGATTTCCTCGAAGGCCGCGGTTGAGCTTGCCGTAAAAGCAAAAGGCCAGGAAGTTCTTCAACATTCCTCACCAGGTGCCCGCCTCCGGCAATCAGCGCTGCACCTTGATCCGCGACGGTGACGCAACGCAAACGGTGCGGCATCGGTCCGCGTATCATCATTACACAATCCGTATTTACCTTTGCGGCATGATATTTGCCGCAGCATTGTCGAGAACACTATGGATGAAATCGTTCGCAAAGCCATGGAGAAATGGCCCAATGTGCCGCACTGTTACGGCTGGCTGGCTCTGGATGCGCGCGGCAACTGGCGCCTGCGTGATGAAACCGCGCAAGCACGTGATATGCCCGGGGACACGCTGCGGCATGAAGCGCTGGTGGCATTCATCAACCGCAACTACAGCCATGACGAAACCGGCCGCTGGTTTTTCCAGAATGGCCCACAGCGCGTCTACGTTGACCTGGCCATTGCGCCCTTCGTTGCCCGCACCGACCCGCAACGCGGCCTGGTGCTGCACACCGGCGAGGTTCTTGAGCAGATCGACTCGGCCTGGATGACGGAGGATGGACAGCTGCTGTTCAAAAGCGGCGACCGGCTGGCCCTGCTCGACGACCGCGACCTGGCGGAATGCCTCGACCGCTTCCAGCTCGATGGCGATGGCCTCGGCGACGGCGCCTTGATCACCTGGCTGGCCGGCGGCAATGCCGATACCGGCGCGCTGCACTTCATGCATTTCAAGCAGGCGGTGCGGGTCAGGCATGTGGTGCTTGCCGAACTCGCTGAGCAATTCGGATTCGTGAAGCAACCGCGTGTTTGAATTTGTATTGCTGCAAAATATGTTGTCGTGCCGTGTGAGGCACGATCAAAGCAGTTGCATGTCGACACATGTCGTCAGCTCACCACATCATTCCGCACAAAAAAACACAGCGTCAACCGGTGTTCGCACAAGCATGCCATCACCGCACCAGCTACCGTAATTTTCCCGCCCGGCTTGTTATGCACGCCTAATAAAAATTGCCGGCTTTGTACAAGCCGATAACCTCGACAGCATTGTGTGGACAACTCAATCGTCGAGGTAATTGTGGGCAAACGTGACAGCAGCAAAGGTGGTCATTGGCGTTTCGTTATAGCCAGTGTGTTGATCGCGGTCTGTTGCATGGCATTTACCGAAAGCGCCACCGCTGCCGGCAAAACGCCGCTGCAGCAGCCGGTCGCACCACGCTATAAAGCAGGAATCTGCGAGCATCCCTCATGGTGGTCAAGTTGTTTCGGCGCGACCGAAGAATTTGCCGATCCTGCCGCTGCCTGTGCAAACGTCGCCAGCCGGGTAATTCCTGTTGCTGAGCAGCCTACCTGCACCTACGCTGGCGGCACCACATGCAGCTGCACAAAGTACTACGAAAGCAGCGTCCTGCCAAATTGCCCCACCGGGTATGCACAGACCTATGACGATGTCATCAAGTATGGGCCGGGAAAAATCTGCCGTGCAGTGGCGAACTTCACTCCCACAGCCAAAAATTCCCTTGGCAAACCAGCGCCAGACGCATGTGCAGGAAACCCCATCAATCTTGTAAGCGGGAACAAATACCAGTTCGAGATTGACTATGCCACGGCCAGCAGCAGTGGCCTGCAATTCTCGCGCCACTACAACTCAACGTTTTGGGCCAGCTCCAGTTCAGTGGGAAAGAACTGGCGCAGCGATTACGACCGTTCGGTCGAACTCACCAACACGCCTGCCATCACCAGCGCACGCGTGAACCGGGCCGATGGCCGGATAGAACAATTTGCACTGACTGACGGCGTTTGGCAGGCAGATGCCAATAATGCCGATACCCTCGTTGCGCTCCCAGGCGGCGGCTGGCGTTATACCGTGGCAGAAGACTCCGGCAGCGAAACTTATGATGCAGACGGCAAGCTGATTGAACTCGTGGACCGCTTCGGCAAGCGCCTGACACTGGCCTACAACGAACAGGGAAGGCTGGCGCGCATCACCGACCGGTATGGCAGGCAATTACGCCTGATGTATGACAGTGCAGGCTATCTCGCTGAACTGACTGCGCCAAACGGTCTGGCGATTCGCTACACGCATGATGACAAGGGGCGGCTGACTGACGTCACGCAATTCGACAACAGTGTGCGAAAGTATGTCTACGACCATCCTTACTCGCCGCAATTTTTGACCGGAATCGTTGACGAAAACGGTGGACGGTATGCAACGTGGAATTATTCAAACCAAAACGTCATCAGCAGCGAACACGGCAATGGTATCGACAAAGTCACAGTCAGCAATCAAGGATTCCAGACCGTTGTCACCGACGCATTCGGCACCCAGCGCACCACGCGCTTCGCCACCATTCTTGGATTGCAAAAAGCCGTCGCTCAACTCCAGCCAGCAGGCAGTGGCTGCGCTGCTGCCTCAGCGGCCACCACCTACGATGCCTGGGGAAACGTCGCCAGCAAGACGGACTTCAATGGCAACCGCACCACTTTCGAGTGGGACACCGACCGCAATCTTGAAACCAGTCGAATCGAGGCAATTGGGACTGCGGCAGAACGCACCGTCAAAACCGTCTGGCACCCTACGTTGCGTCTGCCTGTCACCATCGACGATGGCAGCCTGGTCACGACATTCGAGTACAACACCGAAGGCCAGCTGATCCGCAAGCAGCAGCGCGGCGCCAATACCCTGCCACGCAGCTGGTCATATGCCTACGATGGCAATGGCCAGCTGAACCTCTCCAATACACCGGAAGATGGCGAACATCGGTACAGCTACGATCTGCTGGGAAACCTGAGCGCCATCATTGACGAAGCTGGCGGCACCACTGTGCTGTCGGATTACGATGCCGACGGCCGGCCCGGAAAGGTACTGGCCAGCGATGGCGTCATGACGACGTTGACCTATGGCCCGCGTGGATGGCTGACCTCCATGGTTCAAACCGGCCGCAGTCGGCAAAGCAGCAGTGGCGAGGAAACGCTGTATGGCTACGATGGTGTTGGCCAGCTGATTGCCTTGAGCCTGCCCGGCGGTGAAAAGTATGCCTTCGTTTATGACGCTGCCCATCGCCTCGCGCAGATTTCGGATGGCGCCGGCAACAGCATCGTCTATCAGCTCGATGCCCTGGGCAATCGCATTACTGAAAAAATCATGGGCGCCGACGGGAGCACCGTCCAGACCCTCATCCGTCAAGTCGATGTTTTGAACCGGCTGCAGCAAATGAATACCGGCGATGGGCAAACCTGGCGTTATGAATATGACGCCAATGGCAAACTTTCAGCCGTTACCGATCCGCTGGCGCGCGTCACGCGTTATCGTTACGATGCCCTCAACCGCATGATCACGCAGGCATTGCCCGCAGCTGCAACTGCAATGAATCCTGGCGCGCCGGGTGCGGCCGATGTCAGTTCGAACAGCACGCCAGCAAGCGGAGCTGGAACGGTTTCCTTTACCTATGGTTCGCAAGACCAGTTGGCCAGCGTGACCGATCCGCGCGGATTGGTGACCCGGTACGGCTTGAACCATTTTGGCGAGCGTATCCAGACCAACAGTCCCGATAGCGGCATCAGCCAGCATGGCTATGACCGACATGGGCAGTTGCAACGCAACGCCGATGCGCGGGATCAGGAAACCTTCCTGACGCGCGACACGTTGCGCCGGATCGTACGGATCGATTATTCCAGTGGCGTGCCGACCGCGCTCTCCTACGTTGACGGCAGCGATCGCCTTGCACGCATCACGGATGAATCGGGCAGCACAGCCTATGGCTACGACGACTTTGGCCGTCTGACCAGCAAAGTCCAGACTCACAATGATGGCATGCGCTTTCATGTCGGTTACGCCAGGCAGGCGGGAGGCAAGCTTGCGGCGATAAGCTATCCCAGTGGGCACCGCGTCAGTTATGTGAGGAACAGCGACGGCAAGGTCAGCAGCATTACCTTGCAGCGCCCGGGAATTATCGAGGCAGGCACGCAGCAAACCGGCAGCCAGATTCTCTCCAATATCCTGTATCAGCCATTTGGCCCGCCATCGAGCTGGCAATGGGGCAATGGCCTGCCCTACCTGCGCAGTCATGATGCTTCAGGGCGCCTGTCGAGTTATCCCCTTGGTCCACTGAGCATCCGCACACTGAGCTACGACGCTGCCAGCCAGATTACCGGTTACCGGCACACATCCACTACAGCAGGTGGCCCAGCCGATCAACGCTTCGACTATGATGGCCAAGGACGGTTGATTACGGCCCAGCTCGGCACCAGCCAGCAGCATTTCCGATACGATGCCAACGGCAACCGTACAGCAGTCACCTACGACAATGCCACCTTCGCCAACACCATTGCCCCAGACAGCAACCGCCTGCTGGCCAGCGCCGGACCGATCGCTCAAACCAACACCTTCGACGCCACCGGCAACCTGATCAGCGACGGCACCATCACCTATCAATACAGCGCACGCGGTCGCCTGGCATCGACCATGCTGGACGGCGCCACCAGCCATTACCTGTACAACGGCATCGGCGAGCGCGTGCAAAAAACGTATTTCGCCAAGGGCCTCAACGATTGCAGCGAGCACGGCAACTACGCGCTGGGCAACTGGTTCGCTTTGATTCACGAACAGTTCATGAACACGATCGCAGGCCTGCTCACCAGCCCATCATCGACCTCGCCGCAAAATCAAGCCACGCAGGCAACGCCGCCACCGTGCACACCAAGAACTGCCGCCCGGTCTCGGAATGCCGGCAGAGCCACATATTACGTCTACGATGATCAACAACATCTTTTGGGTGAATATGACCCCACCGGTCAGGCAATCCAGGAGACCGTGTATCTGGATGACACACCCATTGCAGTACTCAAGCCTGGGGCAGATGGCGCCGAAGTGTTCTACATCTATGCCGACCACCTCAACACCCCACGAATCATTACAAACCAGGCCAATGTACCCGTGTGGCGCTGGGACCACGGCGATGCGTTTGGCGTCGGCGAACCAAACCACAATCCATCAGGCGAGAGTATATTCAACTATAACCTGCGATTTCCGGGACAAATTGCGGATCAAGAGACAAACCTGGTCAGCAATGGTGCGCGGTTTTTTGATCAGTTCGGTGGGCGGTATTTGCAGAGTGATCCGATTGGCTTAACAGGAGGCATAAACACGTATTCCTATGTTCGAGGGAATCCAATATCCAAGACCGATTCTTCTGGTTTATGTCCATTTTGCATACTACCAACCTTACCCTATATTCCTGAACTAGTTTTGGTAGGAACTACTTGGTGGGCAGCACAAAACGCAGCAGATAAAGGGAAAGGTGAGCCGTCTCTACCGATTGATTTACCGGGAAAAATCCCTGATTTGAATTTCGATGATGCAGGGAAGTGCCCAGTCGGCAACGATGGTGTTGAGTGGCGTTGGCAAGGAAAGTCACCACAAGGCGGCCATAAAGGAGGTTACAAGAATCCTAACGGGCCAGAAAGTATTCACCCTGATTTAGACCATGGAGGCAATATTGGACCACATTGGGATTTTAACGATAGGAAAGGATCAGGATACCGAATTGATCCAAATGGAACAATATGGCCAAAATAGTGGAAAGAAACAAATGCGTACCATATGGGAGCCTATCAGAAGCAAGGCTCTGTCTCATGTATTTAATGTTTTGGATTACGAGAATTTTCTTTGCGCATGTGTACGTACACAAGTCGATTTTCAAAAAGGAACATTTTTAACCACTATTCCCGCTAACAAAAGTTTTGAGGATATCGAGGATTTTTCTTGGGGGAACGGTGAAGGTCACGATACAGAAATTGGAAGTCGGCTGATCAAGTCCTTGAAAAGTTGTCCAGATAATCTTATCGTTGTCGACGATGTCATGGCAGACAGTACAGCTATCGATGCTTTCAGTGTGGTCAATAGGGGGGAAATTTTTCATTGGATGACAGCAGCGGATGCAACTGACGATGCGCTGAAAAATCTGGTTTGGACTTCAGCGGTGTCTTGGCATTTTCTGGCAGTGATTTTCTCTAATGGAGCTAGTGCCGATGTACCCCAGCGAATTGCCGGTGGAGAGTGTGAAACCCTCGGCGATATCATCGAGGTTATCGTCGGCGCCTACGATGGCGAAGGCTTTATTCATTGGGTGTCCAACAGTTAGAAAGCTGAAAGAATCATGTGCTTTCCGCTTTCTGGGGATATTCTGATCACTCTGTTTATCCAGCCAAATCAAATGTACAGCGTGGATGGAAACCGAAGTCGTGTCATAAATTGGCGAGCTTTGATTAGCTCTCAATGACAGTCCTCTCGATGGAGTCTACGACAATCGTTACTGCTCGTTCACCCTTAGCCCGTTACAAATCAATTTAGCACTCGATGTGTATGAAGAAATTTAACTCATACAAATAAAAATATTCATTGGCGCTGACGATGAAATTAATCACTCGGGACTTATTTTTTTGTTTCACACTTTTATTGGCGGATTGTTCTTTGGAGACAACGGAGATCGAACGTGTGTCGAATTCTTCAAAGTCGATTGACGCCGTGGTTGTTTTGCAAGAAACGGGTGCAACAGTAGCGACACCAATAGCAATATATTTACGTCCAGTCATAGCAAAATCGGACAGCCACCCCATATTTCGTGCAGACCATGTAAGCGGGTTGAAAGTCACGTGGACTGGTGACTTTAAATTGATTATTCATGCGGAAGAGGCACGAGTACTTCTGATTAAAGATCGTCTTGATGTAGACATTGCTGGAAAAAATAAACAGCCCATCAATATTGCGCTCGACGCGAGATATTTGCTTTGATACCCGTTTCCCGTTTCCAATGGCGGCATATTCAAATATCGCCTTGTTTTCCGGGACAAGCTTCGAAACAATGAACCAATCTCGAAGAGTTTGAAAAGGCACGTCTTTGAATTTTTTTCGACGGCGCCTACCAATAGAAAATAGCCTCAATTGGTCACGAAAAAATTGAAAAAGAAGTCTTTGAATTTTCTGCGACGGCGCCTACCAATGGAAAATAACCTCAATTGGTCACGAAAAAATGATTAGAAGGCGCATGCTGATCATCAGAATATTGAGACGGATAGCTGAGAAACGCGGGTTTGCGGCGCTGATGATGGTTGCCCTCACTCCAACATTTACCATCTTGATTTTCGTTTCAATCAAAAGCAAAGATTTCGAACTGGCGAAAAAATTTATTCAGGAAGACGATCGGTTATCAAGATCGATTGGTGTGATACACGATGTTGAATTCAATTTTGGGATGCATTCGAATCTGTCAGTGGCCATGGCGGGCAAGTGAACTATACGTTTATCGTGCAATCTGAAAAAGGGTCGTTTGTCATGATAATCTCTGCGCTCCGTTTTAAAGAAGCCATCCCAAACCAGATAATGAACAACAAGGATCACATATCAGTAGGCATCGTTGATTTTGCAACGCCAACGCTACTGCTGCTTGGAAGTGCTGATCGTCTGGAGGCTCTTGCTGACTTAATCGAAGCGGGAAGATCAAACTCAGCTCTCGACAAAATTCCCGTGATTCAAGGTGTAAAAATTGACCTTGCGTTCCACCTGGATGCACCCAAAACCCATGTATTGACGATGGGTCAGCAATTCGACTGGTTTATCTCCGCACCAGATGCCAAAGCCTATGCAGAGATGATCCGTGAAGTTGCGCGCAGCGTGAATCCGTCGCATACCTATCTGGATAAGGGCTTGTCGAACGAACTGGAAATAATCGTATCAAAAGGAGAATCCGATCCAGCGACTGTTTATTCTTTAACGGATCAATCCAGCTAGTCAAATAATACAAACACTACTCAAACAAACGACAACAACCGCCCACAGCAAATCACTGCAACCCATACCAGGATTGACAGCACCGCATGCACCTTTGCCTGCAGGGGCGCTTCCACCTCGACGTTCCAGGACGCGACCGACTGGAAGACGCCGACATGGAACATGGCTGCGTTCAACCCGGCGATGGCGATGAGCGTGAGCTTGAGCAGGAAGATCCGGCTGTCGATGTATTGGTCAGGATGAGCAATGAACATCATCAAACCTGTTGGCGCGATCATCAGAAATCCCAGCAACGACCATGGCAGCAGAAGCCGGCTCAACTGCTTGAGGGGCAGCTGACGCGTAAACCCAAGCACGCGCAGGTCGAACATGGTGACCGCACCAACCAGCAGAACAAAGCCGAGAACATGAATGATAACCACGATCGGGTACAGGACCGGTCCGCGCATGGCAACCGACAAGGGTGTCATCTGTAGCCAGCTGATCAAACCGGGGGCTGAATTGAGTTCCAAGGTCAGGCTCTTATCGCGTCTTTTTCACCAGCGGCGTGTACGCCGCGAACTTGTCGGAACCTTGTATAACTACCTATTACAAATTGAATTCATACAAGTTCTCACAAGCAATTATGCCTTGCTAATTGTTTCCTGGCTCACCATTCGCTTTTTTACAACGCGCAATTTTTGCGTGATATTGATGCAAATCGGGTTGCGAGCCATTTCCAGACCTCAGATCACCGCTGCAATGCGTAATCCATGACCGAGCAAGTGAGCCTGCCCAGTGGTCGCGACAACAAGCACAATCCTGCCAAAAGAGGTCGCATTGGCAGCTATTCTGGACAGTGGTAAAGAGTGCCGGGCCCTGCCTGCCAGAGGCTACTTCTTGCCTTCGTCATCAAGCTCCTGCCGCCGCATCGCCTGCATTTCACGCTCGCGTGCATCGATCACCGAATGATCATAAAACGAGGCATCACCCGCCTGGCGGGCAAAACGCAGCTGGTCCAGCGCGCCCGGCAGACTGCCGTCTGCGGCATAGGATTCGGCCAGCGCCATGTGCTGCAGGGCGCGCTTGCCTTGCGCTGCGTAGGCTTGTGCAAGCAGATCCTGTAGCTGCGGTTCGCGCCGGTACATTGCCACCTGCTCGCGCAAAAAGCCCACCGCTGCGTCGAGCTTGCCATCGGCAATCAGCGCCTGTCCATATTGGCGCGCAATACCGCGTGCCAGGGGAAAGCGCGAGCGCGCGGCATTGGCCTCCTCGACTGCCTCGGCATTCTGCTTGAGCTGCAAGCGCAGCTCGATCGCCATGGCCGTCAACGTGACGTTATCCACCAATGCGCCAGTCTGCGACAGGATACGTGCATCGGTCAGCAAGGCCTGGGCTTTCCGGTAATCGCCATTGTGCTGCGCGATCACTGCCAAGCCATATTTGGCAGCAATCGATTGCGTGCGGCTGTTCTGCAGCAGCTGTCCATCGAAAGAGACGGCCGCATCGCGACGGCCCTGCACCGTGTCGTCCTGCAGCACGCGCACACGCGCGCGAATCAGCTGGAAGTCCAGGCTGTCGACGCGCTGGCGGTAGCGCTGGTTGCGAATACGGTCCTGGATGTCGGCGATGCGTTCTGTTGTCAGGGGGTGCGAGCGCAGGTAGGAAGGGGCACTGTCGTTATAGCCGCGCGTGGCGTTTTGCATGCGCTGAAAAAATCCCACCATGCCGGTGGTCTCGAAGCCGCCGTCATTGAGGATCTGCAAGCCGATACGGTCCGCTTCCCGTTCGGCATCGCGCGTGAAGTCGAGTTTGCGCTGAATTGCCAGGCCCGTGCCGCCCATCATCGACGCCATCGCCAGGTCCGGGCTGCTGCGCGCCGCCAGCACGCCGAGCAATATGGAAGCCAATGGCAGCAGCATGTCCTGCTACTGCGCACCCAGCATGCGCGCAATATGGCGCTGCGATACATGGCCGATTTCATGCGCCATCACGGAAGCCAACTCGGATTCGGTTTGCGCGGCCAGAATCAGCGCCGTGTGCAAGCCGATGAAACCGCCTGGCAGCGCAAAGGCATTGAGCGTCGGGTCACGCACGGCGAAAAAAAAGTAATCGAACTCGGTTTCCCCACGCACATCGGGGCGCGCGTTCACCAGGGTGTTGCCGAAGCTGTTGAGGTATTCCAGCACGGGCGCGTCGTCGAGATAATCCCTGTCGTGGCGGATTTCGTGCATGATCTTCTCGCCCAGCTTGCGTTCCATCAGCGGCGACAGGTCTTCACGCTCGATGCCGCCGCCAAGGTTGGGCAAGGACTGGGTCGCCGCAGGCTGCGGCATGAGCGCTGCGCCGAGCGCGCAGCCAATGGCCAGTGCCAGCTTGGCCATATGAAATATGCTGGAGGAATAGGGTTTTGAGCTCACCCCGCCATGATACCTGTTGAGTCAAAAGCGTGACGCTCGCGCCGGCATGACAAACCCTGCTTCAAAGCTGTTCGATCCGATCTTGGGTGCACGCCGATGATCTTGGTTCGATTTGAAAAACGCCTGCGTTGCGAAGGATCTTGTCTTCGATATCATTCATTTTTGAAAGGACTTGGCTTTTTTCGCCTGGTAGCCTCAGGCTGATAACGCTTCGGATCAAACTTACGACGCTCGAGCAAAAGCGCTCCATCAATTCGCTCGGACAGATTGGCTATATCACTCGGTTTGGCCGCATCAGCCAGGTACCAGAGATATAAATCGTCGTGACGCACGTCAGTCCCTCGATACTTTTTTATGCAATCGGGCTTCCAGAGAGGAATTGGCTCGTTGGCGCCCTAATTCGATTTCTTCCCGAACATTCATTTTAATGGCGCCTTGGTCATGTTCGGGTGAGGCGAGTTTTGCCAGTTCCCCATCTCGTTGTATGAGCCACAGCGCGGTGGCAATAATGCCGATGCCTACACCGGGATCACCCGCCTCAATGCGTTGCAGGGTGGCACTGAAACCCCCATCCGATATGCCCAATTTTTAAGCGATTCTTTTTGGCGCAGTCGGGCTACTGCAAGATCGGCACCAAGTTTTCAATCGCAGAGGTGGTTGCAGGAGGCAATTGGGCAAAAGCGCATGCAAGTTTTGGCATGAATATAGAATTTTACGGAAATGGGCTCCGCGTCTACATCTATATTTATTTTCAACGACCTTCGGATTTTTACCTTTGAAATCCCCGTGGAAGTTCAATGCTCCCATGAAGAAAAAGATGATTAACGGGAGCTAGCCAGAATAGAACATATGGACCTGGGATTCAAGGAGGGGTAGCGTTGCACTGCTATGATGCTTGTTGAAATGGCCAGGTGTTCGCGAAGCAAATGTATTTGAGTTATCCGAGTTCCTGTCTCTCGTTTGTAGTGCTGACCTTTAACGATCCGAATCTTTCATGACTAATACCCTCACCCACTTCGACGCAACCGGCCAGGCTCACATGGTCGACGTTGGCGCCAAGGCCGAAACCCACCGCATAGCCATTGCCAGCGGCTTGATGCGCATGAGGCCGGAAACCTTGGCGCTGATTGAATCGGGAACGGCAAAAAAAGGCGATGTGCTCGGGATCGCACGCATTGCGGCGATCATGGCGTCCAAGCGTACCAGTGACTTGATTCCGCTTTGCCATCCGCTGGCGCTGACCAAGGTGGCTGTTGAATTCACTGTACTACAGGATGTATCCAGTGTGTCATGCAGGGTGCAGGTTGAGACTTATGGCAAGACTGGCGTGGAGATGGAAGCGCTTACGGCTGTGCAGGTGGGGTTGCTGACGGTTTATGACATGTGTAAAGCGGTGGATCGGGGGATGGTGATTACGGATGTGAAGGTGCTGGAGAAGCATGGAGGGAAGTCGGGGGATTGGGTGGCGGAATGATGACCGGATTGCTAATAACGTTAGAACTGCCAGATGTTGGAAAAGATCAAATCACGTTGATACTACGATGATCTGTACAAACACCGTAAAGCGCGATTTACATCTTCGTGTACGAGGCGACGTTTGAAGCAGATAAAACGCCGGCAATTGTTTACAAGGCTGCGGAGGGGTTCGTATAGG
>JBPBPY010000321.1:0-17134 GCA_050954505.1 Janthinobacterium lividum | reverse complement strand
CTCGGCAGCACCATCGGCGGCGCCGGCAACAGGCCGGCGGCGAGCAAGCGCTGCGCCAGGCGTCGACGGTCCTCGGGATCGGCCAGCGCCAGCACGAAGTGGCTGGCATGGCAACGCAGTTGGGCCATGTCGGTGCACAGGGGCAGGTGCACCCGGGCGGCAGCGGCGAACGCTGCATCGGTGAAGCAGGCCGCAAACGCCTGCGCCCCGAACAGTTCCAGCAGTTCGAGTGCCATGGCGCCGGTACCGATCAGGGCCGTGCCGCTGCCGTGGCCAGTCATTGCAGTGGCCTTGCGCCCGCCTGGAGATGCTGCCAGTGGCGCAGCAAGGCAGCGCTGGCGTCAAGCTTGCCCTGGTGCGCCTGTCCCGCTGCAGGGGCGGCGGCGAGCAATTCCCGGCGCAATGCCTGACGCTGCGCGGGCTCGCGCAGCAGTCGCACTGCCAGCTCAACATACTGTTGCACGCTGCCGGTGCAAAGCTGGCCCATGCCACGCGCTGCCAGCAGAATGGCATCGGTCTGGCCGGCCAGCCAGCGATCATCATGCAGGGCGACCACGGGTATGCCCAGGCTCAAGGCATCGTTGGTGGTATTGGCGCCACCGAACGGAAAGCTTTGCAGCATCAGGTCGCATTCGGCCAGTTCGGCCAGGTAGCCAGCATGAGGCAGCGACGCCACCACTTCCACAGCAGGAAAACGGCGCGTCAGCAATTGCGTCAATGCCTGCAGTTCCAGTGGGCCGGCATTGGGCAGGAAACGCAGACGGCATGGTTTGCCGAATTGCTCGAGCACCTGTGCCACGGTGTCGAGAAAGGATGCATTCAATTTGGAGATGACGGCATTGACACCGATGCATGGCGCGCCCGGCGCGTCTGCTGGATGGTTCGCCGACGGCAACGGCAACGGATTGGCCGCCATTAGCGCCGACAGCAGACGATGGTCGTCGTAGCGCAGAGGCAGCGGCAGGCCCGGGGTGGCGGCAAGGCCGGAAAACAGCAGGGTGGCATCGATGACCGGGCTGCAGCTCGAGGCCGGATGGCCGGTCGACGCCACCTGCAGTGGCGCCAGGCGCAGCAGCGACAGGGTGAAGGTCGCAAACGACATGCCGATGGCGGGATAGAAAATGATGTCCGGCTGCTGCTGCCGGATCTGTTCAGCCCAGTGCGCAACCGGGTCAGCGCTGGCGCCAAAATGGATCACGCTGTCGGCCAGATCGCCAGGCGCGGGCCAGGCCGGCGCCGAGGCCGGCAGCGAGGCCACCGCCGGCGCCGGGTCGGTCATCAGCGTGACCTGGAAATCGCGCCGCATCTCGCGCAGCATGGGCGCAAAAAACCGCAGCATTGCATGGCCAGGTGCCAGGCCCTCTGCAATGACCAGCAAGGATGCACGGCGCGAGCCTGGACGAATGCCAGGCAAAACGGCGCAATTGCTGTCGGTGTTCGTGGCGGTGCCGATGGCCGGGTTCGTGGCAGCAAGGGTGGCAGCGGAGGTGGCAGTGGCAATAGCAGTAGCAGTAGCTGCGGAAGTGGCAGTGGCAGTGGCAGTGGAAATCGCAGCGATAATGGCAGTGGCAGTGGCAGTGGCGGGGGCAGCGGCAGTGCCAATGTCCGTGCCGGTGCCGCTGGCATTGGCGATGCCGGCATCAGCCAGCACCCGGCTGGCCTGCCGCACCAGGTGGGCCTTGGCATCATAGCGCTTTGCACCGGTGATGTAGCTGAGACGAAAACAGGCGCGATACAGCAAGGTCAGCGTGCGCGCCGGCAGCACCGCCAGCGGCAATGACGGTATCAGTTCGGCCAGCCGGTTCAGTGCCTCCAGCTGCAGGTCATCGGCCGGCATGTCATCGAGCGCCGTCATGGCAAAGATCATCGCCAGCTCCGGCTCGGCCCCGCTCCAGGCGACAATGTCGACCTGCATGCAGGTAGCAGCGTCGGCCAGGAAGGCGAGTTTTTTGCGCATGGCCGCCGGCAGGTCGGCCATGCCGAATCCAGTGCGCAAACCCAGTGCATCGCCGACCAGCCCGGACAGGCTTTGCCCCAGTGCCGCGGCCAGGCGGCGCAAACCATTGCGTACCATCATCAGGCGCATGGCATCCTGCTCATCCTCTGCCGGGGCACGCGCAATCCACAGCATCAGCAGATTGGCCAGCATGGCCCGGCCGGCAGGGTCGAGCTGCAGTGCTTGCCAGCCCCAGCCTTGTTGCATCAGTCCTTCGAATCCCTGCCTGTAAAACGCTTCACCGTCCCTTGCCTGCAGCGAAGCTTCGAATTCCTTCAGTGCTTTCGTATCCACTCGTGTTCCTGTCTCTGATCGCCGTGGCGCCGGCTTGCGCTGGCCAGCACCGCTTCCTTGTCCCGGCGCCTGCGGCCTCGGGCCGGTCCCGCGCCTGTGCCTGCGGCGCTGCCATTATGACGCAGAGCTGCGCCATCAGGGCGCCGAAAACGTCAGAGGTACCTGCCTGACCGAACCATCGGTCTGCGGCACGCTGACGTTGATGCGTACCGTGCCGGAAAAATCGGCCGGCGGCGTGCCGCTGAACTTGCCGGTGCCGGCGTCGAAATTGAGCCAGCCAGGCAAGGGCTTGCCCTCGGTCGTGCTGGCCACCACCTTGCTGCCCGCCGGCAGGCCGGCTGGAATGCTGACTGCCGCACTGAAGCTGCGGTTGGCATCGGCCTGCACCAGTGTGCGCCCGGCGCCCTGCAGCGATACTTTTTGCACATCCACGCTGGCACCGGCATTGGTCAATCCGACTTCCGCACCGCCCGAAACCACGGCTTCCTTCTTCACACCATTGGCACCCTGCACCGAAACCTTGCCGTCGCTGCTGGCCTGGGTGCCCTGCAGGCTGACCGTGCCGCCGGATACCACCGTCAGATTGCCGGCGTTCTGCACGCTGCTGACCTGCCTGCTTTCGCCGCCGGCGATCTGGGCCTGGTTGATCATCGGGCCGCCGCTGCCGGCGCTGGCCCCTATGCCACCAGAAAGATTGCTGTTGCTGGCAGTGCCGAAGCTGACATTGCCGCCGGCCTGTACACCGACGTCACCGCCGCTCCTGAGTTCCGTGCCGGCAAAGCTGGTGTTGCCACCGGAAGTGATGCTAAGGCCCGAACCGCCATTGATGCTGGCCACCTGGGAGGTGCTCGAGTTGCCTCCCTGCAGACTGAAGGTGTTGTCGCCTGCCTTGGTCTCGGTTTTGCCGGTGCTGGCGGTGCCTGCGGCTGCGGTGGCGCCGCCGTTTGTGGCACCGTTTGTGCCGCCTGCTGCTGTTGTCGTGGCCGCTGCACCGGCCGCCGGTGCACTGATGGCGTTGGCGCGCGCGCGTGTGGCAGGTGCGGCGTCCTCGCCGGCGCTGGCATTTGAACGGCTGCGTCCGGTGGCGCCGGCCGCAGCTGCGCCAGTTGTGCCCGCCGCGCCTGCAGTACCTGCAGCGCCGGCATTGGCGGCAGGGCGGGTTTTTTCCGTTTCGCTACTGCCACCCAGCGCGGCGGCAAAGCCGATATTGCTGGCGCTGCTGACTGCCGCCAGGACATTCACATTTCCCCCTGCGGCAATGCTGGCTTGTCCGGCAGAAGCCACGCCAGTGCCGACCAGCGTGGTATCGCCACCGGAAGACAGTTTCAGATTGCCGCCCGAGGTGATTGCACCGGCCGTGGCAGTATCGCTGCCGGACTTGGCGTACGCGCCGCCGAGCGTGAATTCACCACTGCTCTTGCTGGTGGTGGTACCGCCCTCGGTGGACTTTTCCTTGCCGCCGCCAATGCCGGCGCTGACGCCGAACGATTCGCTGCTGGCGGTGCTGCGCGCTGTATCGAACTTCAGGTTTCCACCTGCGGCAACCGAGGCATCGCCGCCGGCTGCCAGGCTGCTGCCGACAAAGGTCGCATCCTTGCCGGCGTTGACCGTCAGGGCGCCGCCGCTGTTGATGCTGCCGGTGACGGCGCTGCTGCTGTCGGCCTTGCTCTGGCTGTAGCCGCCCTCGGCGGCAAACGAGCCGCTTGACCCGCCTTTGCTCTTGCCGGCCGAGATTTCCAGCGATGCATTGATGTCCTGGCTGCTGGAGGTGCTGGTGTCCCTGGCGGCATTGAAGTTTACGCTGCCGCCGCTGGTAAGCGTGGTGCTGCCGGCCGACGCCAGGTTGGTGCCTTCGAAGCTGGCGTCGCCAGTGGTGTTGATGTTGAGCTTGCCGCCGGCGCCGACGTTGCCCACCACGGCGGTGGTGGCGCTGTCGCTGGACTTGCTGCCGTCATACGAACCCGACAGGCCGCCGCTCTTGAGATCGATGGCAACCTGCACCTTGCCCTCGCCGGTCGTGCTGCTGGCGCTGTTGCTGCTGGTATTTTGCGCCGCCTGATAATTCAGCGAGCCGGCCGACAGGTTGACATCACCGCCCGAGGCAATATTGGTGCCCACCAGCGTGGTGGCGCCGGACGATTTGCTGTTGACGTTGCCGCCCACCTTGACGTTCGAGGTCACGGCATTGCTGCTGCTGGAAGACGCCGTGTCCTGCTGGTAGGCATACTTGGCTTCGATGCCGGCGCTGGCCGATGCCGATGCGCCAGCCTCCGCGCTGGGCGAGCCGCCGAGCCCGCCAGCGCCCACGCCGACGCTGCCCTTGCCCTCGGCCTTGGCTTCTGCCGAGGCATTGGCGTACAGGCCCACTTGAGCGGTATTGCTGGTGGTGCTGGAACTCGAATAGGCCGTGTTGGCCGCCGCCAGGCTGGTAATGGTGGTGGCGCTCTGGTTGAGGTCGCCGCCGGCGGCGATCTGCGTGCCGACATCGGTGATGTTGCCGCTGGCCTTGCGGTTGAGGTTGCCGCCGGCCGACAGCGAAGAGGTCACGGCGGTGGTCGAGCCATCGACCGAGCTGCTCTGGGTATTGTTGACCTTCACGCCCACGCCGGCTTCGGCAGACACGCTGGCCGAGGCGCTGGCGCCGCCCGACATGTTGGTGCCGGAGGCACCGGCGTCGGCATTGGCCTTGGCGTTTGCATTCGCATTGGCATACAGGCCGACCGACGTGGTGTTGCTGGTGGCGCTGACTTCATGCACATCCTGCACTGCCTGGAACGACATGTCCTTGGCCGCCAGGTTCAGGTCGTTGCCGGCTGCCAGCGTCGAGCCCGTGGTGGTGAGCTGGTTGGCGGCATTGATGTTGAGGTTGCCGCCGCTGGAAATGGCCGAGCCCTGATGGGTGATGTCCAGCGATTTGTCGTTGCGGGTCGTGGTGGTGGCCAGCGTCAGGTCGTTGTTCGACGAGGCATTGGCTTCGGCCGAGGCCGAGGCCTGGGCATTGAGTTTGGTGACGTCGGCACCGGCGCGCCCGGCGCCGCCCGAATCGGCCGAGGCACCGGCCTTGGCATTGGCACTGGCCTGGTTGTCGCTGCTGGCCATCAGGCCGATGGAGGTGGTGGTACTGTTGGTATTGGTGGTCGAGACATCGGCCACTGCCAGGACATTGACGTTCTTTGCATTGATGGTCGCATCGCCAGCGGCCGTAATGGTGGACCCCTTCAAGGTGACATCGTTGCCGGCATTGACGTTCAGGTTGCCGCCGATATTGATTTCGGATGCCACGTGGCGGGTGTCGAGCTTGTCGGTGGTGGTCTGGGTGGTCGATGCCAGCACCAGGCCGGCGTTGCCCTGCGCCTGGGCGCCTGCCTGGGCACCGGCAGCGGCTGCTGCCTGGGTACCGCCGGAAGACGCAGACGCCCCCGCGCCGGACTGGGCACCGGAAGAGCCGCCAGCGCTGGTGGCCAGGAAGGTGCTGGTGGTGGTGACGGTACGCGAGGTATCCGAATCCAGGCCGGCGAGCACATTGACGTTGCTGGCGTCGAGATTGCCGTTGCCCTTGACATCAAGTTTCGAGCCTTGCAGGGTCAGATCCTTGCCGGCCTTGATGTCGGCATTGCCGCCCACCGTCATGCTGCTGCCCACATTGCGCGAGGCGTTGGCATCGGTCACCGTGTTGGACGTGCCCACCAGGCCGCCGCCCACGCCCAGCCCCGAGACCGTGCTGTTGCTGTGGGTGGTGGTGGAATTGGCGCGCGCCAGCAGGTTGACATTCCCGGCTGCATTCAGGCTGGCGTCGCCGCCGGCGGCGACATCGGTGCCGGCAAAGGTGATGTCCTTGCCGGCATTGACGCTCAGATTGCCGCCTGTGGTCAGGCCCGACTTCAACTGCTGCACCGTGGTCGTGGTGGTGTCTGTGGTGCCCGAGCTGAGCAGGCCGCTCTGTGAACGATGGGTGGTGCTGGTGTTCTTGTTTTCCAGGGTATCGAAGGTGACGCTGCCCCCTGCGCTGAGGCTGGCGTTGGCGCCTGCGGCCATGCCGGCGCCCAGGTTGGTGATGTCGCCGGCTGCGTTCAGGCTCATGTTGCTGCCCGCATTGATGCCGGCCACCTTGCCTACGCTGGTGGCATAGATCTGATCAGTGCCGCTGCCGCTGACCAGGGTCTGGTTGACGATATTGCCGCTGCTCGACGTCAGGCTGACATCGCCGCCACTGAGCGTGCCCGACGTGTTGGTGATGTTGCCCACCGAGGTGATGTTGAGCGCATTGCTGCCGCTGATGGTTGCGCCCGTATTGCTCAACGACGTCAGGTTCAGATTGGTATTGCTGGCGGCGATCACGGTGCCGCTTTCAATGCCGCTGCGTGTGCTGGCCGACAGGAACACCTGCGGCGCCAGCACGGTCTGGCCGTTGACCACCGTGTTGACCATCCACACCATGTCCTGCGACAGGCTGGCCAGCTGTTGCTGGCTGGGCGCCTGGCCCACGGTCAGGCCCATGGCCTTGCCCTGGGCAATGCCGTTGCTCATCAGGTTTTCCAGTTCCGAGGTCTGGCTGAGGTAACCCTTGATCACATTGCTGCCAGTCTGCGCAATGATCTGCTGGGCGATCAGATAGGCTTCGTAGTTGGCGTCACCCAGGCGCCGCTGTGCCGTGGAGGGATCGAAACCGAGCTGGGCGAGCATGTAGTTGGAACCCTGGAAGCTGGCCGTGACCGTGCCCAGCACGGGATTGGTTTCCACCAGGTAGACGGCATCGGGCTTGGTGGCAGGAACGAAATAGCCGTTCGGGTTGCTCGGCAGCGTAATGCGGATGCCGCCAAAGCTGATCACATTGGCGCCTGCGGTGGCGCCCAGTGCACTGTAATTGCTGGCGCCGGCCACGCCGCTGCCGGACACATTGCTGTAGCTGGTGCCGCTGCTGCCGCCGGCTGTGCCGGTGGTGCCGGAGAGGCTGGCCGATGAACCGGACACCGTGCCGGCATTGGTCGATGCATTCCATGGCGAACCCTTGTTGACCAGGGCAAAGCCGCTGCCATTGAGGGTATTGGCAAAGATGCCGGCGCCGGCCGAATACAGGGGCGTGGTACTGCTGAGCACGGGGCCCGAATTGTTATGGTTGGTGTCGTCGGTGTAGGTTGCGGGACCGGCGGCTATGTAGTCAATGTAATGTTCCCAGGTCTGGGTGTAATTCTTTTGCGACAGGACAAGGTCGTCATTGGTGAAGGTGGCGCCGCCGTTGCCGTTGATGTTGACCGTCGGTGCGGAGATCACGCCGGCCAGATTGCTGGCGGTGCTGAAATTCTGCAGCGTGATGATGCCGCCGCCCAGCAGCAGCGGCTTGGTCAGCGTGGTATTGCCGCCGCTGTAGGTCTGCTTCTGGTTCCAGGTTTTCTGGTAATACCAGATCTCGCTCTGGTCGACGCAGTTGCAGCCGTTGTAGCCCTGCGAAGTATGGCTGGTCTCGACGGTGGTTTCATTGAGGTTGCCGCTCCAGACGCGGGTGTCGCCGCCTGGCGTTTCATTGCGTATGGTGTTGGCCAACAGCGTGATGTCGTGGTCGCCGCGGATCTCGCTGTTGTTGACGATGGTCTGCGCCGCCAGGAAGATGTTGCCGCCTGCATTGATAGTGCCCAGCGCGCCGCTGGAAGTGCCGACGTTGGTGATGGTGCCATTGCTGGCCGTGACATGCAGGTCGTTGGCGGCATACAGCGAGCCGCTGTTGCTGGTCGACCCAGTGCTGGCCGTCAAGCTCAGGTCATGCAGCGCGGCGATACCGCCGGTACTGGTAATGAAGATGGCTGGTGCACCGAGGTTGAGGTCATGGCCGGAAAAAATGCCGGCGTTCCCGTTCAACGTGTTTTGCAGCGTGATCGTGCCGGTGCCGCTGCCGCCGCTGGCGGCAAGGATGTGGGCCGTGCTGGCGCCGAAGTTCAGGCCCGCCGCATTCAGGTTCAGGTCGCCCTGGGACTGCAGCGCACCGGCATTATCGAGCGTCACACCATAGGCATTCATGTTCAGCGTGCTGCCCTGGATGATGCCTGAGCCATTCACGGTGACATCCGACAAACTGCCGTTGCGCCCGCCCGTGCTCAGGGTGCCGCCGGCAATGACCGTGCCGCTGGTGACCAGGTTGCCCGCTCCCACCGCCAGCGTCAGGTTGCCGTTCGACTGCAGCGTGCCGGCATTGCTGATGGCATTGGCCGTCACCGTGCCGGTACCGCTGGAGGACGTTGCCAGATTGAGCACGGCGCCGCTGTTGTTGGTCAGCGCATTGGCCAGCGTGATGGAACTGCCGTTGCTGCTGCCGCCTTGCATGGTGCCGCTGTTGTCCAGGCTGGTGGCCGACACCACCAACCCATCGGCCAGGATCCTGGCATTGGACTGGTTGCTCAGCAGGTTTGCGCCACTGATGGTGAGCAGCTGGCCGGACTGGATGACTGCATTGCTCTGGTTGGTCAGCGAGCCGCCCAATGCCAGGCCCAGGTTGCCGCTGGCCAGCAGCTTGCCACCGATCGTGGCACTGCCAGCGCCAAGATTCAGGGCGTGCGCCGATTGCAGCGTGCCGCTGCCGTTGAAAACGCCGCTGATCGTGACGATGTCGGTTGCCGTGCCGGTTGCGGTGGACAGCAGCATGGTGCCGTTGTTGGCCAGCGAAGCCAGGGTGAACTGGCTGCCTGTGGTGGCCTGGGTCCAGCCGCTGGCGGTATTGCCGAGCGCCGTGCCCTTGACAGTCATGCCCTGGCCGCTGAGCAGTTTGCCGCTGTTATTGATCGCCTCGCCGGCATTGCCGGCGGCGTCGGCAATGTCGAGTCCGCTGGCGCCATACACCGTGCCGCTGTTGTCGAACGTGCCGCCGACCCGCAAGGTGGTTGCGCTCTGGTCAGCCTGCAGGATGCCGCTGTTGGTCAAACCGGTCAGGCCGGTCAGTGCCAGGCTTGCCGCCTTGACGGTACCGGCATTGTCGATGCTGCCGGCCTGCAGCGTCAGGGCCTGGCCCGCCTGCAGGAAACTGCCTGCGCTGCCGGACAGCGACCCGGAAACCGCCGCGCCGAGATTGCCTGCTGCCAGCAGCTTGCCGCTGTTGGCAACGGCGGCCGAATGCAGCGTCAGGGCGCCGCCCGATTGCAAGATGCCGCTGTTGGCGAGCGCCCCCGTGACGGTGACGGCGTCGGTTGATCCGGCTGCGGTGGAAAGCAGCAGGGTGCCGGCATTGTCGGCGCTGGCCAGCTCGACCGTGCTGCCGCTGCCGGCCTGGATACGGGAAGCGCTGGAAGTCGCCAGTGCACCTCCCTTGAGCGCCAGGCCGCCGTCGGCAATCATGGCAGCGCTGCCGCTCTGGCGGATATCTTCCGTGGCCAGACCGCCGGCGTCGGCGATATCGATGGCGCCACCGGCATACAGCTTGCCGCTGTTGGCAAACAGGCTGGCCACGCGAAGGACGGCGTTGCCCGTATCGGCTTGCAGTACGCCGCTGTTGTTCAGTCCGCCGGCGCCCGTGGTGCGCAATGCCAGCGATGCTGCCTTGACATTGCCCTGGTTCTCGATAGCGGCAGCCGACAGCGTCAACGCCGCCCCGGCCTGGGTGTAGCTGCCGGCCTGTGTGCTGAAAACGCCCGTGCTGGTGGCAGCCAGGCTGCCGCTGGCCAGCAGCTTGTTGCCATTGCTGATGCTCTGTGTATCCAGCACCAGGTTGCGCGCCGATTGCAGGATGCCCGTGTTGGCCAGCGCGCCGCTCAGCGTTACCGTGTCGGCACTGTTGCCACTGGCAGTCGATAGCAGCCAGTCGCCGGCATTGGCCAGGCTGGTGGCAGTGACGGTGGCCGAGGCCGATTGCACCCGCGCGCCACTCTGGTTTTCCAGCGCCGCACCCTTGAGTACCAGTGCGCCTTCGGTGATGATCTGCGCCGTGTTCTGCGCCGTCGAGAGATTGCTCAGATTCTGGCTGCCGTTGCCGCTGGCGTCGGCAATATCGAGCGTGTCCTTGGCATACAGCTGGCCGCTGTTGAGGAAGGCGCCGTCGATGCGGTAGGTCGCCCGTCCGGTCTGGGCCGAAATGACGCCGGCATTGACCAGGCCATTGCCGGCAATCAGGGTCAGATTGCCGCCGGTCGACAGCACGCCCTGGCCGGCACCGGCGCCGATGGCAATGCCGCCCCGGGCGGTAAGGGAAAGGTCGGCACCGCTGCGAATCTGGGCAATGCCCAAGGCCAGGTCTGCCGCTGTGCTGGTCATGGCCAGGGCGGTGCCGGCATAGAACAGCGCACCCTGTGCGCCCACGCCCAGATTGCCGTAACTGGCCGTCAGGCTGCCGCTGCCGGCACCCCATTCGCTGCCGTTGACGGTGGCCGTGCCGAGAATGCCGACGGCCAGATTGCGCCCGCCAAACCGTTTGTTGTTGTCGGCTTGCGCATTGCTGCTCGCTGCATCGACCAGGCTGGCGGCCGTCACGCTCAGGTCGCGCCCTGCGACGATGGCGCTGCCGCCGAGATTCATGCCGCCCGCAGCCGACAAGGTCAGGTCGGTTGCAGCGCTCAGGCTGGCATCGGAGAGCGTGATGGCATTTGCATCGGTACTGGTGCTGGTCACGCCGAGACTGGTGCTGGCCGAGATCTTGCCGTTGATCTGCACGGCGCCGCCGGCACCGAGGGTGAAGTCGCCGCTGTTGGCCGCCGCATTGCCCAGCATGCGCACACCAACGCCGGCTTCGGTGGAAATGAGGAAAATGCGGTTGGCATACATGCCGCCCAGCGCCGAGGTATCGATGGCATATGCAGGCGCGGTGCCCGCCGGGGCATTGCTGCCTGTGACCATGCGCGTGGCATACGACCATTTGTTCGGGCCGGCAAACACCCCCAGGTCATTTGCGTTCACCTGGCCGTCGAACACCACCGAGCGGCTCACCAGGTCGAGAATCTGCTGGGCGGAAGCATTGATGCCACTGCCATTGATCAGGATGTCGCCCTGGGTGACGGACAGCCCGGAGAGGCTGCCGTCACTGCCGAATACCGGCACGCCGGTGGTCAGCGTCACGCGGTCGGAATTGATGAAACCACAGCCGCCGCAGGTGATGCCGTACGGGTTGGCCACCACCACATCGGCCCGCGAACCGAGCACTTCGGTGAAACCATTGAGCGTACTGCGGTTGCCGCCTACCACCTGGTTGATGATCACCCGGGCTTCGGCCGACAGGTTGGTGTTCGAATAGATCTGCCCGGCCAGCTGCGATTGCCGCGTCACCTGGCTGATGTTGGCGTTGTTGAGGATCAGGCCCTGGGCATTGACGTTGTAATCGGTGTATTGATTGTTCGATACGCCCGCGCCATTGGAGGTAGCAATGTCGACCACCGTGGTGCCGTTCGGCGCCACGTAGCTGCGCGTGTTGCCGGCGCCGCTGACCGGCGTGGCCGTGGGTGGCGCAGCCAGGGCCACCATCGACAGGCTCAGCAGGGATACGGCCGCGCCGGCCCTGACCACGCCGCCGCGCGAACAGCTCGATCGTGCCAGCTCGGACGCCGCCATCCAGCAGCCGCAACGTTTGTTCCAGACCAGTCGGTAGATTTTATTCATGATGGATGTCGTGTCTGCTTACAGGGCGGCCGAAATACGGAACCAGGTTTGCGCCGCTTCGCGCGCAAGACCCGATGGCAGGGAAATGGTGGAGGAGTGGGACAGGTCCAGGATCAGGCTGCGCCAGCGGGCCTGCAGGCCGACGGTGGCGCCGCTCAGGCGCCCGCCGGGCAAGTCGGCCAGGTTCCAGACCCGGCCGATGTCGACGCCGGCATACAGCTTGCCGCTGAAGGTCTGGGCTCCGACCGGGAAGGCTTTCGGCAGTGCGACTTCATTGCGCCAGTAATAGCCCTTGTCGCCCGACAAGCTGTTGTTGAAGAAGCCGCGCACCGAATAAATGCCGCCGATCAGGATCTGTTCGGAGCCGTACAGCGGATTCCAGGCCTGCTGCATGTTGAGCTCGCTGTCATAACTGAAGGCCTGGCCGGCAATCGAAAACGGCACCCTGGCGTACAGGCGCGCGGTGACTTTCTGGAATTGCGCATGCGGCTGGTCGGCGGGCAGCGCCGGCGTGTCGTGCATGGCGCCGAATTCCGTCAATCCCCGTGCATAATCGAGATCCATCTGTAGGAAGATGTCGCGCACCGAGGTGGAATAGCCGCTGCGCAGGTCGAGCACGCTGAGCTTGCGGCTGCTGACATCGAGGTATTGATCGGCAAAATAATTGCGGCTGTCCTTGTTGGTCAATCCGGCGCCAAAACTCAGGCGCGAACTCTGGTCGCGATACACCACCCGGTTCCAGGAAAAACTGTTGATGCTGTTGTCGCCTTGCGCCACCGCGTTCGCGCCGCTCTGCAAGGTCAGCACATTGTCGTACTTGGAGCGGTTCAGATCGATGGAATACAGGTTGTAGCCAAATGGAATCGAAACGCTGAAGGCATCCGAGTTCGAGGAATGCGCGCGCTCGTCCAGTGGCAGGCTTTCACGGTGCGAAGCCATCAGCGATTCATTGAACCCGAGCACGCCATCGAGCGTCACGGTGGCTGCGCCCTGGTGCTCTCCGGTGCTCTTGGCGCCCTGGTTGTCGTAGGTGGCAAACAGATGCACGGGTGCGCTGCGCTGGTTGCGTATCAAGACCACGCTTTCGCCAGCCTCGTTGCCGGGCGCAATCTCGAGCTTGGCATTGTTCGACTGCAGCCGGTTGATCTGGTCGATGCCCTGTTCCAGGTCGCGCAGGTTGAGCACCCCGCCTTGCAGGAAGGTGAATGCATTGTTGACCGATACGCTGCCGGCGCCGCCATCGTCGATCTGGAATGCACCGATGCGTCCTTCCAGCACAACGATCTTCAGCACGCCGCTCTGCAGGTTTTGCGCCGGCAGATACGCGCGCGTTGTCACATATCCCTGTTCGATATAGTTCTTGGTAATCAAGGCCAGGATCTGGCTGATCTCGTCGACGCCCAGGCATTTGCCGGCATATTGCAGATTGATCTGCTGCCTCACGCCTCCGGCCAGCCGATGGGCGTCGGCAATCTCGATGCTCTTGATCTCATGGCATTTGCCCGGCGTGTCGCCGGGTGGCGGCGTGGTTGGCACCAGGGAGCGCAGATCGGCGCCGCCGGGCCGAATTTCGCGCTGCGCTTCATCCCTGTCCTGCTGGATCTGTTGCTGCTGGCGCTGCTGGATCACGTCGGCCTGGCGACCGGCGGCGTCCAGTTCAGTGGCGGCCAGGGCGTGCAGGCCGTGGATCGAAGACAAAAAACCGAGCACAATTTTTACCCGAGTTGATCCGATGACGCGCATGACACTCCCTGAAGAAATTCAAAAAGCAGTGCAGGATCGCCCCATGCACTGCTTTCACCGATATCGATGTTGCGGCATATCAGTATATTTTAATTTCTTGCTGGTAATAAAGTTTCTGGTGAGAATCTTGTGATTTGTTGTATTTCCACCCTCGCGTGGAAACTACTTATTTTGTTCCGTTGCGCATGATGGCTGGTGGGCGCGATCCGGCTTGCGGACATGCCTCAGTACCCTGGTTTCATGCAAGTCGGTTTCCTTGCCGGAAAACCCGATACAGGCGGGCGCAGTGCGCAGTGCGCAAGGTGGAAAGTGCAAGGTGCAAGGTCCATTCCAGCCACAGCCTGCCGCAAGGCAGGCCATCAATGCAAGACGTTCGGCTCTTGACTTCCTGCCAGTGCGCAACGATCCGGACTGTGCAATGGCTTTAATACACCCCGGGTTCGCCAGGCGGCCTGGTCTTGAAACGCTTGTGGGTCCACAGGTATTGCGCCGGCGCTTCCAGCACGCGCTCTTCGATGAAGGCATTCACGCGCCGGGTCGCCGCCGTGATGTCGTCGCCGGGAAAATCATCCCATGCCGGATAGAAGCGGATCTTCCAGCCCCGGTAATCCGGCAGGAAGGTGGCAATGACCGGCACCACCTGGGCACTGGTGGCGCTGGCAATGCGCGCCGTGGCCGTCAGGGTCGAGGCCGGTACGCCGAAAAAGGGCACGAACACCGATTCCTTGCTGCCGAAATCCATGTCCGGCAACATGAAAAACGGGATGTGATCGCGCAGCGCGCGGATGATCGGCTTGACCCCCTGGGCGCGTGAAAACAGCATGCTGGGCCGAAAACGCGTGCGGCCGCGGCGCAGGGCGCGGTCGAACACCTTGTTGCGCTGTTCGGTATAGATCGACGAACCTATGCATTCGAGCATGATGGCCACGCCGGCCACATCGAGCGAGACAAAATGCGGACACAGCATGATGGTCGGCCTGGCCGCGAACGCTGCCACCGGCACACCAGGTTCGACCTGGATCAGGCGTTGAAGGCGTTTGCGCGGCGCCCACCAGAGCACGCCGCGCTCCAGCAGGCTGCGTGCATAGGCTTGGAAATGCTGGCGCGCAAGCTGGCGGCGGGCTTTTTCCGTGTACTCGGGAAAGCACAGGCGCAGATTGGTCAGGGTCACATGGCGGCGCTTGTGCATGTACAGGTACAGCAAGGCGCCGGCGCCATGGCCCAGCCGTCCCAGCACGGGCAGCGGCAGCCAGTGCAGCAGCCACATCAGGGCCAGCAGCAGCCTCATGGCGCCTGCTCCGGTCCGGCCACATTGCGTGGCACCTTGTAGCGGTTGTAGCTCCAGACGTATTGGGCTGGGCAGCGGGCAATCAGGCGCTCCATCGATGCATTGATGGCGCGCGCCAGCGTCGCTGGCGTGGCATCGGCACCGGCCTGCTGCTCGAACGGCACGAAGCGGATCACGAAACCGCGGCCCTTGGGCAGGCGCTCGGCATACGACAGCAGGATCAGTGCCCCGGTCATTTGCTGCAGCTTGGCCGGCAGCGTCATGGTGTAGGCGGGGCGGCCGAAGAAGTCGGCCCACACGCCTTCGCCCTGTTGCGGCACCTGGTCTGGCAGCAGGCCGACCGGCAAGCCTTTCTTGAGCGTTTTCAGCAGCGTGCGCACGCCCGCAAGGTTGGCTGGCGCCAGCGACAGGTCGCCGCGCGCCCGGGCTTGCTCGAACAAGGGTTTCAGGGCCGCCTTGCGGGGCGGGCGGTAGAGTGCCGACAGCGGCGTGCGCTGGGCAATGGCCTGGGCAATGATTTCGAAGCAGCCCAGGTGGGGGGTCAGGAAAATCACCCCGCGCTTGCTGTCAAGCGCGGCCTGGGCCAGCTCCCAGTTTTCGATGGTGGCGCAGTCCAGCACCTTTTGCTGTGGCGCGCACCAGACAAACGCCAGCTCCAGTATGCCCTTGCCGGCGGCGCCCACAGCGGCGCGGCGCGCGGCGCCATGTCCGGCGCGGCGAATGTTTTCGTTCAGGCGCCTGCGGTAGGTAGGGGAGGCCAGATAGACCAGCCAGCCAAGCACCACGCCAATGGCGTGGAGCAGGCGCAAAGGCAACGTCGACAGCAGGCGAAACAGGGAAAGGAGCATCGTGAATTTTGGCGCTGCTTTGCGGAAATTTTACAAGAGGCGTAAAATACCACGAAGTTTGATCCGCCGAGTTAATGACAAATTGCGAGGCGGAATATAAATATCGCTAAAGCGTCGCAGGCTGAAGTGGTTGGCCGCGACATTTTACACAACCCCTTCTCATGATCGACGGAGCCTGCTGCATGTCCAATGAATACCTCTTCACCTCTGAATCCGTTTCCGAGGGCCATCCTGACAAAGTCGCCGACCAGATTTCCGATGCCATCCTCGACGCCATCCTGAGCCAGGATCCGGGCGCGCGCGTGGCCGCTGAAACGCTGTGCAACACCGGCCTGGTGGTCCTGGCCGGCGAAATCACCACGCACGCCAATGTCGACTACATTGCCGTGGCGCGCGACACCATCAAGCGCATCGGTTATGACAATGCCGACTTCGGCATCGACTACAAAAGCTGTGCCGTGATGGTTTGCTACGACAAGCAGTCGCCCGATATTGCCCAGGGTGTCGACGAAGGCCGCGGCCTCGACCTCGACCAGGGCGCCGGCGACCAGGGCCTGATGTTTGGCTACGCCTGCAGCGAAACCACCGAACTGATGCCTGCCGCAATCCACTATGCGCACCGCATCGTCGAGCGGCAATCGCAATTGCGCAAGGATGGCCGACTGCCATGGCTGCGTCCGGACGCCAAGTCGCAAGTCACGCTGCGTTATGCCGATGGCCGTCCGGTCGGCATCGACACCATCGTGCTGTCGACCCAGCATGCGCCGGAAATCGAACACCGGCAGATCGAGGAAGCGGTCATCGAGATGATCATCAAGCCGGTGGTGCCGGCCGACTGGCTCAACAATACCCGTTACCTGGTCAACCCGACCGGCCGCTTCGTCATCGGCGGGCCGCAAGGCGATTGCGGCCTGACCGGCCGCAAGATCATTGTCGACACCTACGGCGGTGCCGCACCGCATGGTGGCGGCGCGTTCTCCGGCAAGGACCCGTCGAAGGTCGACCGCTCGGCGGCCTACGCCGGGCGTTACGTGGCCAAGAACATCGTTGCCGCCGGCCTGGCCGAGCGTTGCCAGATCCAGATTTCGTATGCCATTGGCATTGCCAAGCCGACGTCGGTGATGGTCACTACTTTTGGTACCGGCAAGATCAGCGACCAGGCCATCGAGGCGCTGGTGCGCGAACATTTCGACCTGCGTCCAAAGGGCATCGTCAAGATGCTCGACTTGTTGCGCCCGATCTATCAAAAGTCTGCCGCCTATGGGCATTTCGGCCGCGAAGAGCCCGAGTTCAGCTGGGAGCGTACCGACAAGGCTGCGCAGCTGCGCGACGCTGCCGGACTGTAGGAGCCTGCTTGCCGATGTCTGTCTCTTCTGATGGTTCCTTTGTTGCGCCAGT
>JBPBPY010000294.1:0-17165 GCA_050954505.1 Janthinobacterium lividum | reverse complement strand
GGCAGGTACCCGGATAGATGGCGGCGCCGTCGGAAGCCACACCAAGGCGCGAGTCGGCGATTTCGCGCCGTGAGCAGCCGCATGGGTAGGCCAGGCCGCGCTGCACCAGCTGGGCCAGCGCGGCGGCGTAGGCATGCTGGTGCCGGCTTTGCCAGCTGACTTCGCCGTCCCAGGCCATGCCGAACTTCTGCAGCGTGTCGATGATGCCTTGCGCAGCAGCGTCGGAAGAACGCGCTTGATCCACATCTTCGATGCGCAGCAGCCACATGCCTTTGTGCGCACGCGCATCGAGGTAGCTGGCCATGGCGGCGACCAGCGAGCCGGCGTGCAGCGGTCCGCTGGGGGAGGGCGCAAAGCGGCCGATATAATTCTGAACCGGTGGAGGTGCAATCAATTCGATTTTGCTCTCGCAAGTGCTCGCAGCGTCATTCTCGAAAGTCGTTAGCCTGTTGGTAGCTGCATTCGCTGAAGTCGCCGACTCGCATTCCATTGCATTCGCCGAGGTCGCCGAGCCGCTCGCAGAGAAATTTGCAGGAATCATGAACCCGTTTGCAGCGACATCCTCGGAAGTCGCCAGCGCGCCTGCTGCAGCATTCGCCGACGTCGCCAACCTGCCTGCAACGGGATTCACCGAAGTCGTCATGAACGTTTCCGGCCTGACGTACGTGCAACACCGATATCGGAAACGGCAGATGCTGCCGGCGATTTCGACATGATAGCAAGTGATGGCGCTGGCGTCGTGTCAAGAACGACCGCCGCCATCCGGCTCTCCAGCGGTGCCAGCACCTCGGACTGCACCGCTGGATCTGCCAGCTGCGCCAAAAACCACTTCAGGCATTTGCCGCGCGCGCTGGCGCGCCAGGCAATGCGGGCGCCGCCGGCGGGCTTGGGCTCGATGGTGCGTTTTTCCAGCAGCAAGCCCCTGGCCAGGTAGGGTGCAGCCAGGGCGCGGGGCAAATGGCCGCAGCCCAGGCCTGCCAGTTGCGCTGCCAGTTTGGCTTCCAGCGTCGGCACGGTCAGGGTCTGCTGGCCGCTGAGCAAGCCGGCGTTCACGCTGGGCAGCACGCGGCCACTGTCGCCCACCGATACCACGCGATGCTGGGCAACCGTCTCGGGCGCCAGCGGCTCGTCGGCCCGTGCCAGCGCATGAGAGGGCGCCACGGCAAACACCCAGTCGACCGTGCCCAGGACACGGGTGCGGAATTCACCACTCATGTTGATCATGTCCGGACCATCGTAGGCAGCGCCAATGGCCAGGTCGGCGCGGCCGTTGAGCAAGGCTTCCCAGACGCCCGACAGTACCTCGGTGGAAAACCGCAGCCGGGTTCCGGAGCCTTGCGCATCGAAGGCGGCAATCAAGGGCAGCATTTTCTCGAACGGAATCACGCTGTCGACCACGATGCGCAGTTCCGTCTCCCACCCCAAGGCGGTGCGCTTGACGCGCTGTTCGAGTTCATCGGCCGCGCGCAGCAGGTGCCGGCCCTCGGTCAGCAGTTCCAGGCCGGCTGCGGTAAGCTTGGCACGGTGGCCGCCACGATCGAACAGCAGCACGTCGAGATCTTCTTCCAGCTTGCGCACTGCATAGGTCAGCGCCGACGGTACGCGGTCGAGGGTGACAGCGGCGGCGGCAAAACTGCCGCGGCGGTCGATGACGTCCATGATGCGAAGGGATTCCAGACTCAGTTTCATGCAGGCTTTCGAAGCAAGGTAATGAAGCTAGGTGATGAAAAAAACGAAGGTTTGAAATCGGACGAAGGCATCTGGAAACTGCAGAAATCTTGTTCAGTTTATTTCAACAAATCGTACGGAATTATCCCCTGTTTTGCTCTCGAGCGAGTGCGTATGATTCATTCATCGACAACGCAGAACAACCAAGGAGAAGAACTCATGATCACCGTTCGCCATGCATCCTCCCGCGGTCATGCCAACCATGGCTGGCTCGACTCCCATCACAGCTTTTCATTTGGCAGCTACCACGATCCGGACCACATGGGTTTTGGTCCGCTGCGGGTGATCAATGAAGACCGCATCCTGGCCGGCAGCGGCTTTGGCACCCATGGCCACAAGGATATGGAAATCATTTCCTATGTGCTCGATGGCGCGGTCTCGCACAAGGACAGCATGGGCAATGGCAGCGTGATTCGTCCTGGGGATGTACAGCGCATGAGTGCCGGCACGGGCGTGCGCCATTCGGAAGAAAACGGCGCCGACCAGACCACGCATTTCCTGCAAATCTGGATCGAGCCCGACACCATGGGCATTGCGCCAGGCTATGAAGAAAAGCATTTCGACGCCAGCCAGAAACGCGGCCAGCTGCGTCTGATTGCCAGCGGCGATGGCCAGGACGGATCGATTTCGATCAGGCAGGATGCCAGGCTGTATGCAGGCCTGCTCGACGGCGCGGAACAGGCTTCGGTCTCTCTGGCGCCTGGCCGGCTGGGTTATGTCCATGTGGCGCGTGGCAGCGTCACTGTCAACGGTGTCGCGCTCAAGGCCGGCGACGCAGTGCAAGCGCAGAATGAAGCTACGCTGTCGCTGACTGCCGGCAGTGATGCGGAAGTGCTGGTATTCGATTTGCCGCGTTGATCAGCTTTGCGGTTCGCAGTGGAAAAAGCGTTTCTGAAAGGAGATGCTTTTTCTTTGGTTTGGTTGGCAGAAAACGGCGTTATGTTACCTTGTCGTTTTCAAATAAATGCCACATCGGATTTTGATTGCATCCGGATCTTTGCTTGGCAATCTGCGGCACGCACATTCAAGCCGCCTGCGCTTTTTCGCCGATGCAGTGCGGGCATGACACGCCATACGCATAGTCCGGCGAAATCTGTTCGCGCGGGGTGACGACGGCGCGGCAGGCATAGCATTGCACGGTCGGTGTCGGTTCCAGTTTCGGATTCAATGCAGTCCTGCGGTCGAAGACAAAGCAGTCGCCATGGTAATGGGCGCCACCGACTTCCTCGAAATATTTCAGGATGCCGCCTTCGAGCTGGTAGACGCTGTCGAAGCCGACCTCCTGCATGTGGATGGCGGCTTTTTCGCAGCGGATGCCGCCGGTGCAGAAGGTCACCACCGTCTTGCCATCGAGTGCCGCCCGGCCTTCTGCCACCACGGCCGGGAAGTCGCTGAACTTGTCGATGCGGTAGTCGATGGTGTTGTCGAAGGTGCCGACATCGACTTCGAATGCATTGCGCGTATCGAGCATCACCACCGGTTTGCCGCCATCGTCATGTCCCTGGTCCAGCCAGCGCTTGAGCGTGCGTGCATCGACTGCTGGTGCACGGCCCAATTCAGGCTTGATCAAGGGATGGTTCATGGTGATGATCTCGCGCTTGAGCTTGACCAGCATGCGCTTAAACGGCTGCTCTTCCGACAGGCTTTCCTTGACCTCGATGTCGGCAAAGCGCACATCGCTGCGCAGCCAGGCCAGAAAGTGGTCGATATGTTCCCGCGTACCCGCCAAAAACAGATTGATGCCTTCCGGACTCAGCAAAATGGTGCCCATCAACTGCTGCTCGGCGCAGACCTGCTGGAATGCGGCGCGCTGTTCTGCAGTGTCATCGAACGTGATGAATTTATAGGCAGCGATATTGACAATGGATGGTGTGCTGGTTGGCGACTGCATGGCATTCATGTTGGACTGGAAGTTGACGCAATGTTTGCAGCATTTGCAAAAATTTTGCAAATGCCTGCGCGAGTTTTTCGGTGCCTGGAACCGCTTGAAATCAACGTCCCGGTGCTGGGAACAGACGGCATGTCGCGCCGGCGCAGTTGCCACGCAGTTGCCACGCCGTCAGCATTCATGCCACGCTCGGACATGCACTGTCACAAGCCGCTGCACCAGCACCGGCAAGGCATTTTTTTACAGGCTAAGTCGTTGATTAGTCAGTATTATAAACGCCCGCGTCCAAGCCCACCACAGTGCCTCGAATTTAGCATCTGGCACGCCTGGGCAGGGGGTAAAATATCGCCATGACTTCTCCGCAATTTATTCATCTCCGCCTGCATTCCGAATACTCGATCGTCGACGGCCTGGTACGTATCGATGATGCGGTCAAGGCCGCCGCCGCCGACAGGCAGCCGGCCATGGCGCTGACCGATCTGGCCAACCTGTTTGGCATGGTCAAATTCTACAAGGCAGCGCGCGGCAAGGGTGTCAAACCGATCGTCGGCTGCGATGTCTGGATCACCAACGATGCCGAGCGCGACAAGCCCTCGCGCCTCCTGTTGCTGGTCAAGGACAAGCACGGCTATCTGCAGCTGTGCGAATTGCTCTCGCAAGCCTGGCTGACCAATCTGCACCGCGGCCGCGCCGAGATCCGCGCCGAGTGGCTTGAAGCCCTGGCGCCGGCAGGCGGTTTGATTGCCTTGTCGGGCGCGCATTTTGGCGACATCGGCATCGCTTTTGAGAATGGCAATGCGGAACTGGCGCAGCGCAATGCGAAACGCTGGGCGGCGATCTTTCCAGGCCAGTTCTATATCGAAGTGCAGCGCGCCGGCCAGCCCAACATGGAGCTGCAGGTGCGCCAGTCGGTGGCGCTGGCGGCTGCACTGCAGCTGCCCGTGGTGGCCACGCATCCAGTCGAATTCATGACCAAGGATGAATTCACCGCCCATGAAGCGCGCACCTGTATTTCTGAAGGCGAGATGCTGGCCAACCCACGCCGTCCGCGCCGCTTCAATGAAGAACAGAATTTCAAGACCCAGGATGAAATGGCGGCGCTGTTTGCGGACATGCCGGCCGCCTTGCTCAATTCGGTCGAGATCGCCAAACGCTGCAACCTGGTGCTGGAGCTGGGCAAGCCGCGCCTGCCCGATTTTCCCACGCCGGACGGCATGACCATCGACGATTTCCTGGTGGCCGAATCGAAGGCTGGCCTGGAACATCGCCTCAAGCACCTGTTTCCGAACGAGGAAAAACGCGAGAAAAACCGCGAGCGTTATGAAGCGCGCCTGAAGTTCGAGACCGACACCATCATCAAGATGGGGTTTCCCGGCTACTTCCTGATCGTCGCCGACTTCATCCGCTGGGCCAAGAACAATGGCGTGCCGGTTGGTCCAGGCCGGGGCTCGGGTGCCGGATCCCTGGTGGCGTACTCGCTGCTGATCACCGATCTCGACCCGCTGGCCTACAACCTGCTGTTCGAACGCTTCCTCAATCCGGAACGCGTTTCCATGCCCGATTTCGATATCGACTTTTGCCAGGAAGGCCGCGACCGCGTCATCCAGTATGTCAAGGATACCTATGGCAAGGAAGCTGTCTCGCAGATTGCCACGTTCGGCACCATGGCGGCCAAGGCGGCAGTGCGCGACGTTGGCCGTGTGCTGGATCTTGGCTACAACTTTTGCGATGGCATCTCCAAGCTGATTCCATTCAAGCCCGGCAAGCATGTGACGATTGCCGACGCGCGCAATGAAGAGCCGCTGCTGGCCGAGCGTGAACAGAATGAGGAAGAGGTCAAGCAATTACTGGCGCTGGCCGAGCAGGTTGAAGGCATTACCCGCAACATCGGCATGCATGCCGGCGGCGTGCTGATTGCACCGGGCAAGCTGACCGATTTCTGCCCGCTCTACACCCAAGGCGGCGACGCCGGCGTGGTGTCCCAGTACGACAAGGACGATGTCGAAGCCGTCGGCCTGGTGAAGTTCGATTTCCTGGGTTTGACCACGCTGACGATTCTCGACCGCGCGGTGCGCTACATCCGCGCGCTCGATCCGGCCCTGGCCGAGTTCAACCTCGAGTCCTTGCCGCTCAACGACCGGCCGTCGTATGAATTGCTGACCAAGGCCAGGACTGTTGCGGTGTTCCAGCTGGAAAGCCGTGGCATGCAGGGCATGCTGAAGGATGCGCGGCCCGATCGTTTCGAGGACATCATTGCGCTGGTGGCGCTGTACCGGCCAGGCCCGATGGATCTGATTCCCGACTTTTGCAAACGCAAACACGGCGAACGTTTCGACTATCCCGACCCGCGCACCGAAGGCATCCTGTCGGAAACCTACGGCATCATGGTGTATCAGGAACAGGTGATGCAGATGGCCCAGGTGGTGGGCGGCTACTCGCTTGGCGGCGCCGATCTGCTGCGCCGTGCAATGGGCAAGAAGAAGGCCGAGGAAATGGCCGAACACCGACAGATCTTCCGCGACGGCGCAGCCAAGGATGGCTTGACGCAGGAAAAGGCCGACGAAATTTTCGACTTGATGGAAAAGTTCGCCGGCTACGGTTTCAACAAATCGCATGCTGCGGCGTATGCCTTGCTGTCGTACCACACCGCCTACCTGAAGGCGCATCATCCGGCAGCCTTCATGGCAGCCAACTTGTCGCTGGCCATGGATGACACCGACAAGATCAAGATCCTGATCGAGGATGCAATCGACATCTGCAAGCTCAAGGTGCTGCCGCCGGATATCAATGAATCGGAGTACCGTTTCATTCCGGTGGGCGAAGCGCCGAGCGTGAGCAAGCGGCCGGTAACGCAGATCCGCTACGGCCTCGGTGCCGTCAAGGGCTCGGGGCAGGGCGCCATCGAAGCCATTGTCACGGCACGCAAGGAGGGTCCGTTTACCGACCTGTTCGATTTCTGCAAACGGGTCGACAAGCGCCAGATCAACCGCCGCACCATCGATTCGCTGATCCGCGCCGGCGCCTTCGATTGTTTCAAGGTCGACCGCGCCATCATGCTGGCCACCGTGGCCTTTGCGATGGAGTGTGCCGAGCAGGATGCGGCAGCAGCCAACCAGGTCAGCCTGTTTGGCGACCATGAAGACATGCATGCCACGCCTGACTACATCAAGGCCACGCCCTGGAGCGAAAAGCAGAAGCTGACCGAAGAAAAAGTGGCGCTGGGATTTTTCCTTTCGGGTCATCTGTTCAATGCGTATGCGGAAGAGGCGCGCAAATTTGCCCGCACCAAACTTTCGGAACTTTCCCCCTCACGGGATGCGCGCTTGATGGCCGGCGTCATCTCCGGCATTCGCGTGATGATGACCCAGCGTGGCAAGATGATCATTGTCACGCTCGACGATGCCACTGCGGCAGTCGAAGTCACCGTGTACAACGAAGTCTTCGAAGCCAACAAATCCTTCTTCAAGGAAGATGAATTCCTGGCGGTGCAGGGCAAGGTCTCGGAAGACCGTTTTTCCGGCGGCATGCGCATCACGGCTGAAAAGGTCATGGATATTGCCCGCGCACGGATTGAATTCGGCAAGAAGTTTTCCGTCGCCTTGTCGGACCGTTTCGATGTTGCCCAGATCCGCAGCATTTTGCTGCCCTACAAGGTCGACGACGGCTTGCCGTTCTGTATCGACTACACCGGCCAGGGCATTGGCTGTGAAATCGCCTGGCCGGATGACTTCCGGGTCTCGCCGGCCGATGGCTTGAAACAGTCGTTGATGGAAAAGCTTGGCGGGCGCTTGCCCGATGTGGCGTATTAAAAGGCACAGCGCCCTTCCGCGCATGGTGCTGTCCCCGTGCACGGGTGCGGCGCAGCGGGCCTCGCGGGTGCGAGAGGCGTGGTTGATCCGCCGAAAACCCGAGTCTCGCGGCAAGGCGCCGCCAGCCAGGACTCAGGAACCCGATTGCGGCTGGCTCAATGCGCTCGAGAGCAGGCGCGCCGTGATATCGACGATCGGGATCACCCGTTCGTAAGCCATGCGGGTGGGGCCAATCACACCGAGGGTGCCGACCACCTTGCCATTGACCCCATAGGGCGCCGTGACCACGCTCATTTCATCGAACGGCACCAGTTGCGATTCGCCGCCGATGAAGATCTGCACACCCTTGGCCTTGCTCGACATATCCAGCAATTGTACCAGGCCGGTCTTTTGTTCGAACATGTCGAAGAGCTTGCGCAGCGAGCTCATGTTCGACGACAGGTCGGTGACGCTGAGCAGGTTGCGCTCGCCGGAGATCACCACATCATCCTTGTCGTCGTTCATGGCATCGCTGCCGGCTTCGACCGCGGCCTGCATGAGCTGCGTCATGTCGTCCTGCAGCTGGCGCAGCTCGGCCTGCAGGCGCAGGCGTACATCGTCGAAGCCCAGGCCGCCGTAGTGCTTGTTGATGTAGTTGGCTGCCTGCACCAGCTGCGAGGGTGTGTAATCGACATCGGTGAGCAGCAGGCGGTTTTGCACCTCGCCATTCGGCGCCACGATCACCAGTAAAATCCGGCGTTCGGCCAGACGCAGGAATTCGATCTGCTGGAATACCGACTCGCGCCGCGGCGACAGGACAACGCCGGCAAACTGCGACAGCGAAGACAATACCTGGGCGGCGTTGGAAATGATTTTCTGCGGCGAATTCGATTGCAGTGCGCTATGCATGCGCGGCTGCATCTTCGATTCCAGCGCCGATTCATCGATCGGCTGGACCGTCAGCAATGTGTCGACGAACACCCGGTAGCCGCGCGGCGTGGGTATGCGCCCGGCCGAGGTGTGCGGGCTGGAGACGAAGCCCATCTCTTCCAGGTCGGCCATGATGTTGCGGATGGTCGCCGGCGACAGTTCCAGCCCGGAGAGTTTCGCCAGCGCGCGCGAGCCGACTGGCTGGCCGTCGGCGATGTAACGCTCGACCAGGGCCTTGAGAAGGGTTTGTGCGCGCTTGTCGAGATGCATGTCAGTGTCTGGTTGGCTAGGGGTGAAATCTGTTCAATTGGTTCGATCTGCCGGGCCGGATCGGTCAATCCGGCTGGCCAGCGGTGCAGCCACCATTATGCGCTGCCCGAGCCAGGCTTCCAATTCATGCAGCGTGGCACATACCGCGTCGGGCACGATATGCTCCGGCATGCTGCGCACGGAGGGCAGGTCGGCGCGCCGCATCCACACCGTTTGCAAGCCCGCATTTTTTGCGCCTTCCACATCGAGCGCCGGATCGTCGCCCACATACACCACCTGCGCCGGCGCCAGGCCGAGCTGCCTGCAGGCCGCCAGGAAAATCGCTGGATCGGGTTTGGCACGGCCAAACTGGTGCGCCGCAATCACCACATCGAAATAATGCGCCATGCCGATGGCCTGCAGGTCGGCCGTGCCGTTGGTGAGCACCCCGAGGCGTACCTGCGCGCCGGCGCGCAGGCGTTCCAGCACCGGCAAGACATCGTCAAACGGTGTCACGGCATTGCGCGCCTTGATGAAAACCTGCATCGCATGCTGCGCCGCGCCCGGGTCTTCGCCGCTGGCCAGCAAGGCTTCGCACAGTACGGCATGACGCAGGCCATTAAGGTCGATCGCATAGCGAGGCGTCTGCTTCATGAGTTCCATGCGGCGCGCCCGCATGCTGTCAATGGTCCAGCTGGCCGCCACGCCGGGCACATGCTGCTCCAGCCAGTCAAACAGTTCCTGTTCGGCGCGGATGATCACCGGCACCACCGACCACAAGGTATCGTCAAGGTCGAACAGGACTGCCTTGACGGGCATGGCGGTCATGACGGGTTCGATGGTTTCAGGCAGATGCATGTTCGCTTCAAATAAAAAGGGCAAGACCGGCTCTGGCGCAGGCGAGGGCGGTACCGGCGCCAAAGGAAACAACGGGGCAGCAACGCCAACAAAGGCAGCAACGGCACAACGGCAGCAACGGCACAACGGCAGCCAGGCAGCCATGGTCTGCACACCGGCAAGCGATGCGCAACGGCGTTGCAAGCGCATGGCAGCCGCGGCGGCCCGAGCTGCTTCAGGATACAGAGAAATTATGGTCTAATCTCCGACATGCCGCCGACCCTGCCAAAAAACCAGCCTGAATTGTTCCAGACCATCGCCATTGTCGGCAAGACCCAGGCCAATGGCGGCGCCCATGGCGTGGCCGGTCTGCCCGAGCTGGCAGCTTTCCTGCATGGTACAGGACACCGCGTGGTGTTCGAAGCCGAAACCGCAAAAACCCTGGACATTGGCGCGCATGAGGCCTTGACACCGGCGCAGATCGGCGGGCTGGCCGACGTTGCCATCGTGGTCGGCGGCGATGGCACCATGCTGGGCATTGCACGGCAACTGGCGCCCTATGGTGTTCCCTTGATCGGCATCAATCAAGGCAGGCTGGGTTTCATTACCGACATTACCATCGAGCGCATGCTGCCGGCCTTGACCGACATGCTGGCCGGGAACTATGAATCCGAACAGCGCAGCCTGCTCGAAGGCCAGGTCAGCCGCGACGGTGCCATCATTTATGAAGCGCTGGCCTTCAACGATGTGGTGGTCTCGCGCGGCGCCGGCGCCGGCATGATCGAATTGCGCGTCGAGGTCGATGGCTGCTTCATGTACAACCAGCGCTCCGATGGCCTGATCGTCACCACGCCGACCGGTTCGACCGCCTATGCACTGTCGGCCGGCGGCCCGCTGCTGCATCCGAGCCTGGGCGGCATCGGCCTGGTGCCGATCGCACCGCATGCGCTGTCGAACCGGCCCATCATCGTGCCCGATTCCAGCCACATCGTCATCGAAGTCATCAACGGCCGCGACGGTACCGCCAATTTCGACATGCAGACGCTGGCCAGCCTGATGCACCATGACCGCATTGCAATCCGCCGCTCGGCGCAGACCATCACCTTCCTGCATCCGTTTGGCTGGAACTATTACGACACCCTGCGCCAGAAGCTGCACTGGAATGAGTACCCCTCGGTGGAAGGTCGGTTAAAATAAATTCGCACGGCGGCACCCCTGAACAAGCGCAGGCCAGGAGTAGAACGACACGCGGCCTCATTCCATCGCATTCAACCGAATTTCCAATCCAGTCATTCACATGCTGCGCACACTTTCCATTCACGACTTCGTCATTGTCGACGCCATTGAACTTGAGCTGGCCTCGGGCTTTTCGGTATTCACCGGTGAAACCGGCGCCGGCAAGTCCATCCTCATCGATGCGCTGGCCTTGGCATTGGGTGGCCGCGGTGACGCCAGCGTGGTAAGGGACGGCGCCGCGCGCGCCGACATCAGTGCCGAGTTCAGTTTGATGCCCGATGCGGCGTCCTGGCTTGAAAGCAATGAATTCGGCGTCGAAGAAGGCGCGGTGCTGCTGCGCCGCGTGATCGACAATGCGGGCCGTTCGAAGGCCTATATCAATGGCATCTCCGCCACAGCCGGGCAGTTGCGCGAACTCGGCGAGCTGCTGGTCGACATCCATGGCCAGCATGCCCATCAGTCATTGCTGAAAAACGACGCCCAGCGGCTGCTGCTCGATGGCCAGGCCGGACTGCTGGAGCAGACCCAGGGCGTGGCAGTGGCCTACAAGGCCTGGCGCACCCTGGCGCGCCAGCGCGAGGAATTCGAGCGCGATGCCAGGAACGTGCTGCTGGAACGCGAGCGGCTGGAATGGCAGGTGGGCGAACTTGACAAGCTCGCTGCCCAGCCAGGCGAATGGACCGAGATCAGCAACGAGCACAGCCGTCTGTCGCATGCGGCGACCTTGATCGAAGGAGCGCAGGAAGCATTGATGCTGATTTCGGAAAACGACAATGCGCCGATCCTGTCGCAGCTGTCGGCACTGAACCAGCGCATCGGCAAGCTGGCCGACATCGACGACGGCTTGAAACCGGTCATGGAAGCGCTGGAGCCGGCGCGTATCCAATTGCAGGAGGCGGTGTACGCCTTGAACGACTATCTCGGCCGTGTCGAACTTGATCCTGCGCGCCTGCGCCAGGTTGAAAGCCGGCTCGAAGCGCTGCATTCGGCGGCACGCAAATTCCGGGTTGAACCGGAAGACCTGCCGCAGGAAGCTGCCATGCTGTCAGCGCAATTGAAACAGCTGGCCGATGCCAGCGACCTCGATGCGCTGCGCGCACAGGAAGACAAGCTGCATGCGGTCTACCTGGAGGCAGCACAGGCGCTCTCGGCTGCCCGCGCCAGTGCGGCAGCGGCATTGGGCCAGGCCGTCACGCAGGCCATGCAGGAGTTGTCGATGGCCGGAGGGCGCTTTGCCATTGCGCTCAATCCCTGCGAGCCGGCTGCCTACGGTCTGGAGCAAATCGAATTCATGGTCGCGGGTCACGCCGGCACGGTGCCGCGCCCACTGGCCAAGGTGGCCTCGGGTGGCGAGCTGGCACGCATTGCCTTGGCAATTTCGGTGATTACCTCGACGGCCACTGCCACACCGACACTGATCTTCGATGAAGTCGACAGCGGCATCGGCGGCGGCGTGGCCGAAGTGGTCGGGCGCCTGCTCAAACGGCTGGGCCATGACCGCCAAGTGTTGTGCGTCACCCATTTGCCCCAGGTCGCCAGCCAGGCAAATCAGCATTTCCAGGTCAGCAAGGCCAGCGCCGATGCCGGCCGCACGGTTTCGCGCATTGCGCCCCTGGATACCAAGTCGCGCGTCGAAGAGGTCGCGCGCATGTTGGGCGGTATCGAAATCACCGCCACCACACGCAAGCATGCACGTGAATTGCTGGCCTCCTGAATGTTCACCAGGCCGCTCACCATGGCTACCACTATCGATGATCAATGCGCTTTGAAACTGAACCCGGCCACACCCATGGCACGATTGCAAAAACGGCCGTCGTGCTGGTCAATCTCGGCACCCCCGATGCGCCGACGGCCAAGGCCGTACGGCCCTACCTGAAGGAATTTCTCTCCGACCAACGCGTGGTGGAGATTCCACGCCCGATCTGGTGGCTGATCCTGAATCTGGCGATCCTGCCATTTCGCAGTGCCAAATCGGCCGCCAAATATGCGCTGATCTGGAGCGCCGACGGTTCGCCGCTGCAGGTCCACACCACTCGCCAGGCAGTGATGCTGCGCGGCTTTCTCGGCGAGCGCGGCCATCAGGTGCAGGTCGTGCACGCCATGCGCTATGGCGCGCCATCGGTGGCCAGTGTCCTCGACAAACTGCGCCAGGACGGCGTTGACCGCATCCTGGTGCTGCCGGCCTATCCGCAGTATTCCGCCACCACCACGGCGTCGATCTTCGATGCCGTCTTTGGCCACTACGCACGGGTGCGCAATGTGCCCGAACTGCGCCTGATCAAGCATTACCATGACCATCCGGCCTACATCGATGCGCTGGCACAGTCCGTGCGCGCATTCTGGTCACGCCATGGCCGGGGCGACAAATTGCTGCTCAGTTTTCATGGCGTACCCCAGCGCACACTGACGCTGGGCGATCCCTACCATTGCGAGTGCCACAAGACCGCCCGGCTGCTGGCCACCGCGCTCGGGCTGGCGCCGCAGGACTATCTGCTGACCTTCCAGTCCCGTTTCGGGCGGGCGCAATGGCTGCAACCCTATACGCTGCCGACGGTGATCGAACTGGCCAAGGGCGGTCTCGAGCGTATTGACGTTATTTGTCCGGGTTTTACCAGCGACTGCCTGGAAACCCTGGAAGAAATCAATCTCGAAGTGCGGGCGGCGTTCCTGGAAGCAGGCGGCAAGCAGTATCACTACATCCAGTGTCTGAATGAATCGCAGCCATGGATCCATGCGCTCGCCGATATCGTTGAACAACAGCTGGCGGGCTGGCCAACCAGGCCGACGCCAGGCGACGCGCAACACCGGCAGGACGATGCCGCCATCGGACGCAAGCGTGCGCTTGAACTCGGTGCACGGCAATAGTACCGGCACGCAGCACTGCGGCCGGGGCCATCGCGTGCCAATGTCAGCCGGCCGTCAGTACAGACTGACAATCGCGTTGCAATTGTTCCAGCCGGGTGACCACCTGTAGCGGAATCTGATGATTCGGATGCAAGGCCATTTGCTCGAGCAAGGTAGAGACCCAGTCGAGAGCCTGCCGATGCCGGCCTTGTTGCCGAAGTCCGATGGCAAAGGTGAGGATTTTGGGATTCTGTATCAGCGCCTGCCTGTGTGCGTGCGCGTCAGTCCCGGCCAGGCCGGCGCCATGGGCGCCAATCTCGCTGCCTGCCTCGATGGCCTCGTACTCCTGCAGCTTGCCCTTGAAATGCGCTGTCAGTTCCGGTGACAGGTCATACGCTTGCCGCAGTGGCCCGGTCATGTCGAGGAATTGTTCCAGTACCTTGAGCGCTTTGGCATGCAGTCCCTGCCGCTCCAGCTCGGCAAGCTGCTCGAGGACGGCCGTGCGCAACGCCGACTCGGTATCGGTGCGTGAATCATGGGACGTTGCCGGCATTGACGGTGAGGCCAGGGGAGGCCGTTTCAGGATGCCTGCCTTTGGTTTTGCAAGGCGAGCCGGATGCCTGCGTGGAATTGGCGGGGCCGCCGTCGCCTCGGCGGTCTTCACTGACAGCGGTCGATCTGCCGTGGCCTTGGTGGTCTTCACGGACAGCGTGTGATCTGCCGTGGCTTTGGCGGTCTTGCCGGACAATGGATGATCCACCGCGGTATATTCCGGTCCCGCCACGAATACGAGCGGAGCACTCGCCATGGTCGCGCCAGCGGCGTGCCGCCCATTGCCCAGGTGCAGGGCATTGCGCGCCATGCTGCTCAAAAACCGCGCGCGCTGCGTCAGACTGCTTGTCTTGGCCTGGCCCGGATTTTGTCGTGCCAGGGGCGGCGCCTGCAGCGCCGGTGCGTCTGCCCCGCCAGGCTGTTCGGCAACCGACGTCTTTGCTGTCGGGCGCGAAAAGTGTCTGGCGAAGGGAAGACGGAAGGTCATGCCGGCCTATCCAGCAACCGTACCAGGGATGCGTGCACGGGGCGTGCCTTTCTGGCTGATGACGTCGGGCTGCTTGTCGACTGCCGCCATTCGTTCGAAGCGTTGACCTTTTTCGATCAACTGCTGGCGCGCACGGTCCGATATGCGTTCTGCTGCAACGCGCCCGTCGTTAAACTGCAGATATGCCGAAACCAGATCGGCGCATTGGCGCGGGGTGCCTCGCGCCTCGAGAAATTCCAGATCGGCCAGCGTATGCCCATGCCGCTGACGGTTGGTTGTTCTGGGCCGTTCTGGAATCAAGTCCGGACCGGCCTCGGCAGCCGACTGCCAGAGCGTTTGCAGATAGCCGTCGTCCGTACGGTTGAGAACGGTTGAGACTTCTGTGCGTTCGCGCAGGAATCTTTGCAGCGACGAGACCGAAACGGCATTGCTGTGCTGTTGCCAAAACTGTTCCAGCATGTCACTGGCAAGACGCCAGTTGCCATTGCGCTTGAGCTGCCGGAGTTCGTCGAGCATGTCGCCAAGGATATTGTTGGCATTGACCAGCGGTTTGGCTTTGACGCTGGCTCTGGTACCGGAATTGGCGCCGGGATTGGCTCTGGAATTGCCCTCTGTAGTGCGGTTCAGATGCCTGGGCGCCGGCGCTTGCTGCGTCGGAGGCGTTGAAGACATTGGAGACGTTGAAGGCGTTGGTGCAGCTGGCGAACCGGCCCTGGAAGGCGACCGCGCAGGCAGCACCGACGGGGGCATGCCGAAGTGCATCTGCGGTGGCGGTGCCGAGGCAGTTCTTGGAATGCCGAACGGCAGGTCCGGCATGGCTGCCTCGTCCTGCGCACCGTAGCGGCGCAGTAGCGCTAGTGTTGCCGGCGCGGACCTGGCAACATACGGCACTTTCATGAAGTCCATGAACGGTGCCAGGCGTGGGGATGCCGGCACTGGCACATAGGCAGGGGCCACGGCTGGCGCCGGCACTGGCGTTGGCTGGCGCGAGAGCACTGGTGCAGGCGTTCTGGTGCTGGCGGTGCCTGGCCTGCGCTCGACCCGGCGAGGCATCTCGCCGGTATCGACATCGGCGCCGGGCTGGGCGCCAATCGGGCCTCTGCGTACCGGGGTGCTCGCACTGTCGGCGCGGTCCGAGTAACGTGGACGCTGCATGAAAATCTGCGTGCGCTGCTGTTCCAGCTCGGTCTGCTTTTCCTGCAGGATCTCGACCAGTTCGGGTGAGTAGGCATACATCATGCGCGTCGACCTTGCTTCATCAAGGAACTTGGCCAGTACCTTCAGTGCCTTGTCCGGGCGCCCCTGTTGTTCAAGAGGGCCGATCACGTTCATCAGGCTTTCGAGAATGGCCTGCTGCAATGGCTCTTCCGTTTGCTGGCGCGCCCGCGTCAGGTCGGTCAGATGGATTTTCTTTTCAATGAATTTTTTCAGCTCCGCGTTTGGCAGACGCTGGTCGACGCTCATGTGTTGCTCGTCGTCGAGGAATTCATTGGTGAGTTCCAGCGCACGTTCGAACTGGCCCTGTTTTTCCAGGGTGGTGATTTCCTTGAACGACTGCTTTTGGTAATTGTTGATTATCCCGGCGTAGGCAGGCCTGGTCTCGGATTTCAATTGGCCCCCCATGCGTTGCACCGTATCAAGGAATTCCTTGCACAGCGTATCCACGGCTGCGCGCGCCGGTGCCGGAGGCAATGTCTCGATCTCCTTGGTCCGGTTCAGGATGTCCTCGTAGAGCTTCCACGCTTCCCTCGACCCGACCGGTGTATTGGCGTGTTTTGCTGCATAGTGGCTCCAGACCCGCAGGGCGTTGATCTGTTCAGGCGTGATCTTTTCGCGCGTGTGCTGGAGCTGATACAGCATGACATGCATGCGGTCGAGATAACGCAGCACCCGGAAACCCTGCCCCGTCGAGGCGTCGAACATCGGTTTGCCTGGCAGCGGCGCCGGCACTTCATCTTCAACTAGCTTGCCCGCCCGCAGCAGCACCGCTCTGACATATTCGAAGCATGCGCGTTCTTCAGCGGTGCGGCCGATTGCGCGCGGGTTTTTCAGGATGGCTTGATATTCCTGCCTGGCCTGCTCCATGAGTTCCGGATCGCCGGCCTGGAACGAGATCACGGCGGCATTGCCCAGTCGCTGCAGCGTGGGGTTGGCAGTCATCGCGCTCATGCAGCTGATCCACTCCAACGCAAGCAATTTCCCGTGCAGCACGGAGCGATCGTTTGCTTCCCGGGCGTTCGACTCCGACTGGAATTGCGGCGGCAGGCGGCGCTCGGTTGCGCTGTAGGCTTCCAGCATTTCGCGCGCCTGGGTATAGTATCCCTGGCTTTCACAGCGTTCGATCGAATGGGCATCGTAGGCTTGGCGATGCTTGACCAGATCGAGCGGGGTGGCATGTTCGGGAGGCTGGACAATTTTGGCCATGCCGCGTGGGCGCTGCTGTGTCGCGCCCAGGTAGGGCAGACCGGGTCCGGGAATTGGCCACATCGATTTCGACGGCGGTTGCTCGGCGCCGAGCGGCATATTGGCCCGGCCCGGTGCCGCTGGCTGAGCCGGCAGCCGGGGACGGGCAGCCAGGGCCGGAGCAATCGGGCTGGTGAGGAAAACCCGCGGCGGCGCGTGTGGG
>JBPBPY010000272.1:0-17351 GCA_050954505.1 Janthinobacterium lividum | reverse complement strand
GACCGGCGGAAGAACCGATTTGACCGAGTCGACATTGTCGGTCGGCGGCAGTTCAGGAATACGCATTTGCATCACCAAAAAAAATGACTCGCTGACAAGCGAGTCATTTCAATTTCTTTCCTGATCAGCTTGCTTCATCAAGCCATGCTGTGTACTGCCTCAAAATGTCTTTGCCAACCGGTGATGCAAACGCAGCAGCAGCAGATTCACCACGATCGCCACGCAGAACAGCAGCAACGCCAGCGCCGTGATGGTTTCGATGTCGTTGCGCGACATGGCGCGCATGAGCATGTGGCCGATGCCGCTTTGCGAAGCGAACATTTCACCGATCAGGGTGCCGAGCAGTGTGAGCGAAAAGCCGATGCGCAAACCCGCCACCACTTCCGGCACGGTGGCCGGCAGCAGCACATGGCGCGCATACTCCAGCGGCTTCAAGCGGCAGGTACGCGCCGTGCGGCCATATACGGGCTTGAGGTTGAGCACGGCATTCATGGTAAACATCGTGATGGGGATGATGCCGTGAATGACGCCGAACATCACCTTGGCATACAGGCCCAGGCCGCACATCAGCAAGACCACGGGATACAGCGTGATCTTGGGAATGGCGTACAAGGCCATCAACAATGGCTCCATGACTTCGGAAGCCAGCTTGCGCGAGCCCAGCGCCAGGCCAAGCGAAATGCCGCCGACGCAGGAAATCAGCAAGCCCAGGCTGAACGCGGTCAGCGTGGCTTGCAGGTTTTCCGGGAACTCGGGATTGTGGACGATGGCGTTCAGGCGCACCAGCGTGGTCCAGGGCCCGGCCAGTACGGTATGGCCAAGCAGGATGGTGGCCAGCTCCCACAGCGCGACCAGGACCACGACCAGCAGGATGCTGTCGCCCCATTTGCGAAACGATAGCGGGGCTGCGCCAGCCGGCGCAGCAATCGTGGTGGCACTCATGCTTGCTCCCTGTTGTTGCGGTTGTACAGACGACCCTCGATGAGTTGCAGGACGCCGTTGAGGGCGCCAACGAACACCAGCAGCAGCAGCATCAAACCATACATGGTGGCATTGTCGAAGTTATTGTAGGCAAAGGCGATGCGAAAGCCGAAGCCTGAACCTGACAGGACAAATTCGCCGGCAATCACCGCGATGAACACATACACCACCGACAGCTTGATGCCGGTGAAGACAAACGGCAGGCTCGATGGCAGGGTGATCAGCCTGACTTCCTCGAACGTCGACAGGCGCATGGCGCGGGCAGCACGCAGCAGGACTCGCGGCACCCTTTCAAGGCCAGTGAGCGTATTCACGGCCATCGACACCACGCCGAACAAAAAGCCGATGGTCACCAGCGGCCAGCGGTTCGGTCCCATGATGACGATCAGGATCGGATACACCACAAAGATCGGCACGGCGTAATAAGACAGCAGCAGCGGATCGAGCACCCGGCGCACGCGCGGCATCTTGAACAGACAGACACCGAAGACAAAGCCGACCGAAACAGCCAGGACAATGCCCATCATGGCATTGCTGAGGGTTTCCAGGATGTCGGCGGTATAGCCGCCCGAGGCCAGCAGCTGATAGGCGCCCTGCACCATCTTGCTTGGCGGGATGAACGAGACCGGGTCGATCCAGGCCATGCGGCTGGCCAGTTCGAGCACGCCGACAAACAGCAGCACCAGCGCCAGGCGCCAGCGTGCCGCCCGGGTCTTGCGCGAGGTGCCGTGGGCACCAAGCGCCGGGGTTGCGATGGCGGCCGCACTCATTTCTGATTCTCCAGCGCCTTCAATGCTTCGCTGCGCAACAGTCCCCAGACCTGCGCCGTCAATTCGCCAAAGCGCGGGTCGAGTGCCGTATCGCTGTCGCGCTGGCGCGACCAGCCAGTGTGGATGGTTTCAATGAAGCGGCCTGGACGCGAGGACATCACGCCAATGCGGTCCGACAGCAGCACTGCTTCATCGATCGAATGGGTGATCAGCATGATGGTGGCGCCGGTGTCGCGCCACAGGTTGAGCATTTCCTCGCCCATCAGCAAACGGGTTTGCTGGTCGAGTGCACCAAACGGTTCATCCAGCAGCATCAGGCGCGGACGCATCACCATGGCACGGGCGATGCAGACACGCTGGCGCATGCCGCCCGAAAGTTGCGCCGGATACGAATGGGTGAATTGCTTGAGGCCCATGAAGGCCAGCGCATGTTCGACCCGTTCGCGGATTTCGTTTTCCGGCACCTTGGCGCGCCGGGCGCCAAAGGCGGCATTGTCATAGACCGACAGCCAGGGAAAGGTGGCGTCTTCCTGGAACACCACGGCCACACCCTCAGGCACCTTGTCATGAACCTTGGCGCCTTCGAATTCAACCGTGCCGCTGCTGGCGGCATTGAGGCCTGCGAGCACGTCGAGCAGCGTCGACTTGCCGCAGCCCGATGGTCCGACCACCGAAAAGAATTCGCCGGCCATCAAGTCCAGGCTCACTGGTCCGAGCGCCTGGAATGGTGGCTTGCCGCCGGCGCCTGGATAAAAGCGCGTGACATCGGTCAGGGTTGCATGAACCGAAGGACCTGTGACAGGAGCGCTGCCGGAGACGACGGACAGGGGCGGAATGGATTTCACTTGGGGATTCATCGGTGACCTCTCTATCGACATTACTTGCTGGCGGACTTGCGTTCGTTGGCCGGCAGGGCCGACTCATCGACGATCTTGTTCCAGTCATTGGCGCCGGAATCGATCACCTTGGCCTTGACCAGTCCATTGACGACTTCATCCATGCCGGCGTAATCGAACTTGCCGGTGCTCCAGTAATTCGCATCAGCGTCGAGGCAGTTGTCCAGTGCAGCGCGGGCCACAGCCGGTTCGAGCTTGTAATACTTGGCCATGATCTTGGCGCCTTCTTCACGATTGGCCTTCAAGTATTCCAGGCCCTTGCGGCGGGCGCTGATGATGCCGCGGATGACTTCCGGATGCGCCTTCAGGTAAGCGGTCGAGACAATGCCGACGGTTTGGGTGGCGCGCGGCATCATGTCGGTGGCACGGAAGGCGATTTTGAAGGCACCCTTGCGGTCACTGAAGGCCGGCTCGGTCATGTAGGAGGTATCGACCGTCTTTTGCTGCAGGGCGATCGACAGCGTTGCGGCACCACCGACTGGCTTGAGCGTGACCTGGCCGGTCATGCCGGCACGTTCCAGACCGCTGTTGACCACCACTTCGGAGAACGACTTGGGACTGCTGTATCCCATGGTCTTGCCCTTCATGTCCTTGATGCTGGTGTAGTTGTTTTCCTTGAGCTGGACCCAGAACAGATCGGCCAGGCTTTGCACACCGCTGTTGACGATGGTGATCGGCAGACCTTGCTTGATGGCGGCAATGGCGGCCGGCAGAGCGACTTCACCATAGGGAATCTCGGACGCCAGCGTGTTGCGCACCGAGCTGCCGCCGCCTTCGGAAGTCAGAAAGCCCGTGACATCGACATTGGCTTCCTTGAAGTAGCCCTTTTCAAGCGCGACGGTGAAGGGCACGCCGTACATGCCGTCGCCGAAATGGGTAATCGTCAGCGGTACCGCATGGCTGGCAGCCGTTGCCGCCAGCAGGCCGGCGCTGCAGAGGAGTTTGGTCAGGGTCTTGATGGTGTTCATGGAAAGTCTCCTCGATGTTTCTGTTGTCTATGAAACGGATGTCGATGTGATTGCAAACAACCGCATCGCAGGGTGCGTTGGCCGTCTGGATTTTTTCCGGCCAGCCGGTTGGCGAGAACCGGCTGTTCATCTTACTACTGAGCTCTTGCTGCGCGGCACTTACTTTTGTGCCTGGATGACGCAGCTTTTACAGTCATGCTTTTCCACACTCCGGTCTTTTAGGTCCGGCTTTCAAAGTCCGGGTTTCAAAGTCCGGCTTTCACTGCGCAGCTGTCATTGCGCAGCCGTGAGTACGCAGCGATTGCTGCGCAGCCCGCACTTATTTTCCTGCCGCCAGGATCTGCGCTTCGAACGCGCGAATCCTGTCCATGTCCATGGCGGTATTGTTTTGATCGAGCGTGGCCTGGCGGTCGATCCATGGGCGCGAGTCGCCGGTCTGCTTGAGGTCGACCAGGAAGTCCTGGACGATCTTCACCGTCAGGCGCACCGTCGAGCTCGGGAAGATGACGATGTCGAAACCCATCTCCTGCAGCTCCTGCGCTGACAGCATAGGGGTCAGGCCCGACTCGGACATGTTGGCCATCAAGGGACCTGGCAACTCCTTGCAGATGCGCTCGAGGTCATCCATCGATTGCGGACCATCGACAAACAGCACATCGGCGCCGGCTTCCTTGAACATGCGCAGGCGCTCGAATGCTTCGTCAAGACCATGCGGGCCGCGGGCATCGGTGCGGGCGATGATGACGGTGTCGGGGTTGCTGCGGGCAGCTACTGCCGCGCGGATCTTGCGCAGTGCGACGTCGCGCGGTTCCACGACTTTGGAATCCATGTGGCCGCAGCGCTTGGGCCAGGCCTGGTCTTCCAGCTGGATGGCTGCCACGCCCAGCAATTCCATGCCGCGCACGGTGCGCATGACATTGGCGACGTCGCCATAGCCGGTATCGCAATCGACGATCAACGGCAGGTTGGTGACATTGCGCGTGGCCTTGACCATGTCTTCGATTTCGCCATACGCCATCATGCCGATGTCGGGCAAGCCATAACGGCTGGCAGCGGTGGCATAGCCGCTGATATAGCCCGCTTCGAAGCCGGCCTGTTCAATCAGGCGCAATTCCAGCGGTGAACCACCACCTGGAACGACCAGGATTTCCTTTTTGGCCAGGCTGGCGCGCAATTGTTTGGCGAGAGACATGAATCAAGTTCCTTTATAAAAATCAGTTTATCGAGCGCACCCAAACGAGTAACGCATCGTTGGAAAAGCCCGGCAAGGAACCGGTTGACACAGTGTGAAATGGGAACGGCAACCGGACGGCGCCTTCACGAAAAACAGCCTCGAAATTTGTCTTATTGTTTTGTCTTATTATTTTGTCCTACACTTTGGAAGTGATATTATCGTCCTTTATTGGGAGCGTCAAGACATTTACCGTCGTCGCAGAGATAGCGGTCAACGACCCAAAAAACCGTCAACCTCGCTTAGCGATGATGAAATGAGTTCAGACATGAGACCTCAGGCCGCCGAATCCGAATCCCCCGACAATGCAGTAATGAATGGCGCCGAGCTTGCCGGCAGCCAGGCGCAGCTCGTCGATCTGGACGACATGGCGACTGCAAGTGCGGCCGCAACATCACGAGACATGCCGGCCGCAACACAGGACCTGGGCGCCGAGCCGGTCTTGCGCAGCGGCGTGACGGTCGAGCGCACGGCAGAATTCATCAAGCAGCAAATCCTCGACGGCAGGCTGGTGCCCGGGCAGCGGCTGGTGTCGCGCGACCTGATCGAGCAGCTCGGCATCAGCCGCGGCCCCTTGCGCGAAGCATTTCGCCACCTGGCCGCCGACGGCCTTGTGGATTTGATCCCCAATCGCGGCGCCATGGTGCGCCGGCTGTCGATTGCCGAAATCGACAACATCTACCAGATCCGTGAAGCGCTGGAAGGCTTTGCCACCCGCCGTGCCGCCGAACGTGTCGATATCGGCGACAACCGGGCGCGGTTTACGGCAGTGCTTGAGCAGGGCCGGCGCCATCTGGAGCGGCCGAACTTCCAGCAATTCGTGATCGACAACCGGCTGTTCCACCGCACCATTGTCGAGATGTGCGACAACCCGCAGCTGTGCGAACTGATCGAGAAATATCAGCTGCCGGTGTTCATGATCCAGTTGCGCCAGCTGATCGGCGTCGACCGCATGATTGCCAATTCGATTGCCGAACATGAAGCCATCGGCAAGGGCATCCTGGCGGGCGACCCCGATGCGGCGTTTGGCGCCATGCACAAGCATTTGTGGCATTCGGCTGGCGCGCTGATCAATATTCCGGTGCTCAAGACCTAGTGCCAGGCTGCGCGGCTCGTGCGGCTCGTGCGGCTCGTGCGGCCATCGCGGCGTCGCTGCATTCAAATGCCGCTCTCTGACAGCCACAAGGCAGGAACGAATAAAGAAATTGCAGTCTGCATTCCACGTTCGCCATCGATGCCACATGGCGATGGCGAGGCAGTACTGAATATAACGGCAGAGGAGACAAGGAAATGCCAAAAACACTGTTCGACAAGATCTGGGACCGCCATCTGATTGCCGAGCTGCCCGGCGGGATCAGCCTGCTGCATGTCGACCGCCACCTGCTGCATGAATTGACCACGGTTGCCGCCATCGCCCAGATGGAAAAGCGCGGCGCCACCATCAGCCGACCTGACCTGACGTTTGCCACCGTCGACCATGTGATTTCGACCGAACCCGGGCGCACCGGTGGCGACAAACCCTGGAGCGCAATCCTGGTCGATGGCATGCGCGAGAAGACCACGCGCCTGGGCATCAAGCGCTTCGACATCGACAACCGCCAGCAAGGCATCGTCCACATCATCGGACCGGAGCTGGGCCTGACGCTGCCGGGCGTGCTGCTGGTCTGTTCGGACAGCCATACCTGCACCCACGGTGCGCTGGGCACGCTGGCATTCGGCATTGGTTCGACGGAGCAGATCCATGTCATGGCCACCCAGACCATCCGCCAAAAACGCCCGAAGACCATGCGGGTGCGCTTTGAAGGCGCAACTGTGGCCGGCGTCGAGGCCAAGGACATGATCCTGTATTTGATCGGCCAGCTCGGCACCTCGGCGGCGACAGGCTACGCGGTCGAATATGTCGGCGAAGCGATCACCGCCCTGCCGATGGAAGGCCGCCTGACCCTGTGCAACCTGTCGATCGAACTGGGCGCCAAGATCGGCATGATCGCCCCGGACGACGTCACCTTCGATTATGTGCAGGGCCGCCAGTACGCGCCCGACGCCGATCAGATGGCGGCTGCCATCGCCGCCTGGAAAACCCTGGCCACCGACGAGGGCGCGGTCTTCGACCAGGAAGTGGTCATCGATGCCGGCAGGATCCGGCCGCAAATCACCTGGGGCACCAGTCCCGAGCATGTGATGGCCATCGACGGGCTGGTGCCGGACCCGGCGATCGAAACCGACCAGAGCCACCGCGAAGCCATGCAAAACGCCATGGCTTACATGCGCCTGTCGCCAGGACAGCGAATCGACGAGACGCCGATCGACCGGGTGTTCATCGGTTCCTGCACCAACAGCCGCCTGAGCGATCTGCGCAGCGCTGCCGGCGTGGTCAAGGGCAAGCATGTGGCGCCGCATGTCACGGCCTGGGTGGTACCGGGCTCGCTGACGGTCAAGCTCGATGCCGAGCGCGAGGGGCTGGACCAGATCTTCCTTGCTGCCGGCTTCGAGTGGCGCGAGCCGGGCTGCTCGATGTGCGTGGGCGCCAATGGCGACATGGTGGCGCCCGGCCAGCGCTGCATTTCAACGTCGAACCGCAATTTTGTCGGCCGCCAGGGACCTGGGGCATTGACCCATCTGGCCAGCCCGGCAATTGCCGCGGCCAGCGCGATTGCCGGCAAGATTGCCTTTCCTGCCGCCAGCACGATGGCTGCGCCACTGGGAGAAACCGCATGAAAGCATTTACCGTCTGCGACGCCGTCGCCGCCCCTATCCTGCGCGACAACATCGATACCGACATGATCGTGCGCATCGAACGCATGGCCAAGCTGGTGCGCGGCCAGTTTGGCCCCTGGGCGTTCGAGATGATGCGCTACCATCCCGATGGCAGTGAAAACGCCGACTTCATCCTGAACCAGGGACCGTTCAGGCACGCCGAGATTTTGCTGTCGAACGACAATTTCGGCTGCGGCAGTTCACGCGAGATGGCCGTCTGGGCGCTGGAGGAATTCGGCATCCGCTGCGTGATTGCCCAGAGTTTTTGCGACATCTTCTACAACAACTGCTTGCAGAATGGCTTGCTGCCAGTGCGGCTGGCCGAAGCCCAGATCGCCACCCTGGCCGCAGTGGCTGCCAGCGGTGAAAAGGTCTGCGTCGACTTGCGCAGCTGTACCGTCAGCGCACCGGGCGTGGCGGCGATTCCCTTCGAGTTTCCTGCCGACCGGCGCGAGGCCCTGCTGGAAGGACTCGACGAAATCGACCAGACCATGAAGTTCAAGCAGCGCATCGATGCATTCCAGGCGCAGGACCGGATCAACCATCCTTGGGCTTATCCGGCGGCGCTGGAAAAACGCTAGGAAATTGCTGGCAGCTACCCCTGCAATGTAAAAATTGCAGGCAGCCAGCTCTCTTTGAAAGCACGCTCCAGCCGTAAGGCCAGGTCACCATCTTGGCCGTTTGATGATTACCGCAGGCGTCCACGAACTCTGTTGACGCTTGACCGCAAGGCAGCAAAAATAAACACCATTGAGTTATTGAAATCCTCGTTTCAAGGCCTATCTACGATCCGTTGAATCTGTAAATTCTGGTGAAATAGCGACATATTTCTCAAATTATGTACAAAAATTCATTTTAATTTCAACGACTTGCCGCTATCATTTCCCTGTGACAATTTAATGTCACGAAATACCGAATCCTGATTCCCGAGTTTGTTTCCCAACTGTTTGCCCTTCAACTATCCTTCATAAAGGTAATGATGAAAGCGATCTCGAAAGCTGTTTTGCTGTTCCTTGCCAGTGTGGCCACCTTGCCCGCTGTTGCAGAAAACACTATCCTTGCTTCGCTTTCTCCTGCCATCACTTCAGCCGGCGCCGTCGATCCAAAATGGGCCGACAGTTTTGCCGAATTTTCCGCAGCCGACAAGGCCAGCATGCCGGCCGCTGGCGGCGTGTTGTTCGTTGGCAGTTCGTCGATACGGCTGTGGGAACATATCGACCAGCAATTCAGTGAAGCACCTGTCGTGATCAACCGTGGTTTTGGCGGTTCGCGCATGGAAGACTGCGCCAAGAACCTGGGCCGTCTGGTCACGCCCTACAAGCCACGTCTGGTGGTGGTCTATGCCGGCGACAATGACCTGGCCGAGGGACGCAGCCCTGAACAGGTTCTGCGCAGTTTCGCCACCTTTGTCGAAGGCGTGCGCTCCGGACTGCCGAATGCCCGCATTGCGTATGTATCGATCAAGCCGAGCGTGGCGCGCGCCAGCCTGCTGCCGCAGATCCGCAGCACCAATGCCTTGCTCAAGGATTATGTCCATACATTGCCGAATGTCGAATACATCGACATCTTCAACGCCATGCTCGACGCCAACGGTGCACCACGCGCCGACTTGTTTCGCGAAGATAAGCTGCACATGAATGCAGCCGGTTACGCAATCTGGCGCCAGGCGATTGCCCCATCGCTGCGTGTCGGTCAAGGTACGGCCACTGCCAGTGCGGCCGTGCGTCCGGCTTCGCCTTTGGCCAAGGTACCGGCTGTTGCCAATGCAGTGCAAGGCAACTTGGTCCGCTGACTTTGCCACTGATCCAGCCCATCTTGTAACGCCACGCGTGGCAATATCCGAATCAACTCATTGCGTTCGTCCAACCGCGTCTGTCCACGCATCGACTGGCTGCGTCAATCGCTGATTCAGTCCACCAGCTTAATTGCCGCGCAGCTTCCTTGAACGCTGCGCCGCAATCCTGCGGGCCTGCTCCATCAACGACAATGATTTTTTCTTCATGTTGCGGGCGTGGGCGCGTGCCTTGTCGATGCTGTCCAGATGCAGCGTCAGTACTGCCGTGGCGTACAAGGCCAGCAAGCCCAGTGTCATCAGCAGCACATCGGTGACCAGCAAGCGCGCCGGCGTGTAATCACCAACCACCGACAGCGCCAGCAAGACGATGCCAAGGTGGGTGCAAAACACCGGCAGCGATGCAGCACCCATCTTTTCAAGAAAACCGATACGTGGCGCATGGGCCAGCAACCAGCTGCGGCAATGCACCACCAGCAGCAGGATCGCCGCAAGATTGAGCAAGCGCAGCGGACCGAGATGCCATTTGTCGAACAGGCGGTTCAAGACCGAATCAGCAAATTGCGGCACCGGCACCTGGCCAACGATATGGCGCCAGAAAAAGCACACCATGACGAACACGCCGGCCAATATCACCCAATGGCGGGGAAACGGCTTGCGAACCGCAAATGCGCCACCGGCGGATTTCGCGCCCAGCCACAAACCGGTGACCCACAGCAATTGCCAGGCAAAGGTTTCGAAGGAACCGGTTTCATTGAATGGCACGCGCAAGCCGGTGGCTTCCACAAGCAATGCATACAGATCGGCGGACAGGTTGAACTGCGCGCCCAGCCACAGCACCGCGCTGACGGCAAAGATGACGCTCCATCCATGACGCAGGCCCAGCGCCAGCACAATGGGGCTGGCAAACAGCAGCAGGATATACAAGGGCAGAATGTCGAGCAGTGGCGGGTTGTAGATCAACAGCAAGCTGCCAGGCAATGCCGACCACGGGTCGCGCAGGTAATAACCCACCAGGTTGATCAAGGCAGTCTGCTTGAGGGTAATGCCAACCATGGCAATGACGGAAAACAGGCAGACCAGCAGGAAGGCATGGCAGGCATACACGGTGCGGGCGCGCTTGAAAAACGCATGGCACATGGCGGGGATGCCGGCGCTTTGCGCCCGTTTGGTATACAGCTGGCCAGCCATGAACGCCGACAGCAGCACAAACCCCTCGGCTGCGGAAACATACCCGAGCGGCTGGCCCAGCGGACTGGAAAACCGGGTTGGCATGTGGGTGACGAACATCAGCAGCAGCATCAGGCCGCGCAAGAGATCGAATTCCCATTGCCTGGTGTTTCCAGTGTCGAGTCGACGCATCATGTTTTGCACCCGCCGTTTTTTTGCGCTGCTACGATGCGCTAGCTGCCGAACCTCTTGCATATGACTTGGATCCACGTCCTGATGCCTGGGTGGACATGGTTGGCCGCGCAGTGATGTGGTTGCCGATCTGCACGCCTGGTTTCAATTATCAGAGAAACCCGGCCATTCTGAATGATGACTGGTTTGATCATCCGCAAGCTGGACGACGGGTAAGACTGCGCCGTGCTGCCCCGACAATCGCTTGCGCTGGTTTGACGTCAGCCAGGCTGGACAGTTCCAGCAGCCGGAAAAAACATTCATGCCTGATAGAATTTTTTCTTCTTGGGTTTCTTGGGCTTCTTGACAGTGCGTCCGGCGCCGTCGCTCGAGGGCACGCGGTGTTCGGCTTCGAAACCAGGTTCTTCGACGCGCTTCAGGGTTTGCCTGGTCAGCGCCTCGATGGCGGCCAGCAGTTCAGCCTCATCGGCGCAAACCAGCGAGATGGCTTCGCCGCTGGCGCCGGCGCGGCCGGTGCGGCCAATCCGGTGGACATAGTCTTCCGCAATGATGGGCAGATCGAAGTTGACCACTTGCGGCAAGTCATCGATATCCAGGCCGCGGGCGGCAACGTCGGTGGCAATCAGGATCTTGACGTTGCCCGCCTTAAAGCGCTCCAGTGCACGCTGGCGCGCCGGCTGGGTCTTGTCGCCATGGATGGCATCGGCCACCAGGCCTTGCTTGGCCAGCAGGTCAACCAGCTGGTCGACACCGCGACGGGTCTTGACGAAGACCAGCACCTGGCCCCATTTCAATTTCTTGAGCAGGTGGCAAAACAATTCCGGCTTGCGCTTCTTGTCGACCGTAACCACCCATTGGCGCACAGCCTTGACGGTACTGTTGGGTGCGCTGATTTCAATGCTGACCGGGTCTTTCAGCAATGCCTTGGCCAGCAGCCGGATCGGCTCGGAAAAGGTGGCCGAAAACAGCAGCGTCTGGCGCTTTGCAGGCAAGGCGGCAAACACTTCATCGAGTTCGCGTGAAAAACCAAGGTCGAGCATGCGGTCCGCTTCATCGAGCACCAGCGTTTGCAGCGAATCGAACTTGACGGCATTCTGCCGGTACAGGTCCAGGAGGCGTCCGGGCGTGGCCACCAGCACGTCGAGCCCCTTGCGCAACTTCATCATCTGCGGATTGATACTCACGCCACCATAAGCAACATGAGTACACAGAGGCAAGTGGCCGCCATATTCCTGGAAACTCTGATGCACCTGTTCCGCCAGCTCCCGTGTTGGCACCAGCACCAGCACGCGCACCGAGTTCGGCGCCACCTGCCCGGCCATCACCAGCCGCTGCAACAGCGGCAGCGCAAAACCGGCCGTCTTGCCGGTACCGGTTTGCGCCGCCGCCATCAGGTCACGTCCGGCCAGCACCGGCGGAATTGCCTGGGTTTGCACCGGCGTCGGCTGGTCGTAACCCAGGGTCGCGAGATTCTGCTGCAGGGAATCGATCAGGCCTAAAGATGCAAACGTCATGATGGGGATGCGGGGGACGCAAAAAACGGGAAAGGCAGAGTGTATCGTGCTTGTTGCTGCAATGGCATGGTTTCGATTGCGGCAATGGATAACGAATCTGTTGGCGCAAGTAGCCAATGAAGTTCACCTGTCTGATAAATCTGCCATTAGCCGAGACCGGAAACCGGCGGACTCAGTGATTTTTGTACAAATTTCCGATACGTCATTTCACTTTGATTGAATTGACTCATAAATATATCTCTGTAACTTTTGCAACGCATTCGAATTAAGCATTTATTTATATGAGTAAAAATTTCTTAAGTGCTATGTTTCTCGAATTCAATGCCATAATTGTTGGATGGATTCAACGCTTTCACAATATCTGTCAGTCCAACCTTCCCTGGAGAATCGCTGGCGCGCGGTCATTCTTTTTGGACGCAATTCTGCGTCGTACAAGTTTGCGCTGGCCCACGCAATGCTGGATCTCCAAGCCAGGGCAAATGACCTCATTACATTGGAAGAGCTGGCTGTTCCATTTACAAAACACGTCTGCAGGCATCTTGCGATGTCGCCGCGTCAGGGTACGGGTACAACGAGCAAATTTCTCGAAAGTTGCCAGAATCAACTTGAGGGCACGATTGAACAGTCAGCCTTGTACGATGTGACGGTTCAATCAGGTTTTGTCAATGTCATCGACGCATTCCATACTTTGGGTGGTCCGCAAAGCGATGTCCGATTCTTTGTAGACGAGCGTCGCACTCACAAGGGAATTCGTATTACGGAAGCGTTTCAGCAACTCACCACTGACGCTTTGGCGACAGAGTTGCTGCAGGAAGTCGAAGCCCGCTGGCGACTGGTTGAAACTGCATGGAATTTAAGGTTGGCCGCACCACTCATCGAACACGATGTTCAGAGCGGTCGCATGGTAACAGGTCATGGCGTCAGGCGAATCGACGTGACGTCGAGCAGGGATGCATTAAACGGTTACCAGAAAAGTCACTGTTTCTATTGCGCCCAGCCAATATCGATTACAAGCACGGACATTAACTTGTCGCATGTAGACCATTTTATTCCGTTCATGCTTTCAGTTAAATTGAATGTAAATCTGAATGGTGTATGGAATCTTGTATTGGCCTGCCGACAGTGCAACCTTCAAAAGTCTGATCTGATTCCTGCCTCCGAATTTGTAAACCGCTTGTATCAGCGTAATGAATTTTTCATCGTCAGTCATCACCCCTTGAAAGAAACTTTAATGGCGCAAACTGGCCAAAGCAGCCAGTCTCGGGCAAAATTTATCGGTAGCTGGTATTCGCAAGCGAAGCAGCAGAGGGTCGCAACCTGGGAACCGAAAGAACAAGGCAAGCCGATTTTATGACGTCCATCAGCTACTACGATCGTAATGCAGATGCGTTTTTTGCTTCGACAGTCAATGCCGACATGGCTGAAGCGCGCGGTCAATTCCTGACTCACATTGATACTGGTGCGCATGTCCTTGATGCTGGGTGCGGCTCAGGACGGGACACCAAAGCTTTTCTTGAACATGGCCTGTTGGTCACAGCTTTTGATGCGTCCAAGGAACTCGTTGAACGTGCAACCGAATATGCCGGAATCGCGGTCAGGACAATGACCTTTGATCAGATGGAATGGACTGAAGAATTCGATGGAATCTGGGCTTGCGCATCACTCTTGCATGTTCCACGCAGTGACCTTCCTTCAATCATGAGCAAGCTTGGTTCAGCGCTGCGAGCGGGGAGTGTTTTGTATGGGTCATTCAAATATGGAAACACTGAAACGGAAAAAGATGGACGCACATTTACCAATCAAACTGAAGACACGTTGAACGACCTCATCGAGGAGCTGCCAGATTTGGCCCTCATACGAACATGGCAGTCACTGGACGTGCGACAGACCAGAAACGATCAATGGCTGAATTTTCTTTGCAAGAAAAAAGGCAGTAAGGAAATTTTTGTTCGAAAGCATTCGTCCTGAGACAAGTGAAGCCGCAGGCTTTGGGTTCAAACAGCTGTATTGAGCCCGCTTATTTATTCCGCAACGATTTTTATGCATACATTTCCTTTGGCACGCCCAGCCTGGCTCATATCAATGGCACTCGTGTCGTCCATGATTTGCCATGAGCCTGTGCATGCCGCAGACGCCGACATCGCCGCAGGCAAACGCTCGTTTGCCAAATGCGCCGAATGCCATGCAGTCGGCCCGTCCGCACGCGGCGCCTTTGGGCCGCAACTGAATGGCATTCTCGGCAGGCCATCCGCATCAACGTCGGACTTCAAGTATTCCCCTGCCATGATGAATGCAAAGATCATCTGGTCGGAGCCGAAGCTTCGTGCTTTCATCAAATCGCCTGACGATGTGGTGCCGGGGACAAAGATGCGATTTTGGGGATTGAGCAATGAGCAGGAGATAAGCAATCTGATTGCTTACCTTGGTACTTTCGCGCAAACTCGGTAGCACCACATAGTTTCGACACCAAGGGAACTGGTTGATTCCACCATAAATCTGTTGCCATGAAAGCTGGACCGTAACGTAATTCAGCTTCAGTGATGACTGAAATGGCAATTTGATCCATGCCCACGGACGCCAGCTTCGAATTCACCAACGGAATATCACCTTTTATTAATTGACTGGCAATATTTATATCAAGCAAATAATTGGTCATTCCCGGTCAAGCTCGAATGGGTACCGTCCCAATGCTCCCTGGTTCCCATCTTCTTGGCTCATGAAATCAGCAGGTGTATCGGTCGCTTTCACCAGTTCAAAAAATCCGTTCCAAGACTGTGGCCGATGCGACATAATCACGTCGCCAGTCTGCAAGTCGCGACGAATGTATACCTCATTGCCTTCGAAGCGGTATTCCAAAGGCAAACGCACAGCCTGGCTGCGGCCACTGGTGAAGAGTTTCGCTCTGTCGGCCATCATGCATCAAAAAATGAAATAGTAGATGCCCAAATATATATCATCATGAATTGCATTCCACCTCTCCGGCGTCTACAGCAAATGATGTTGGTCGCGGGCCGTGTTTTAGGAATGGCTTAAAATAAATATATTGAACGTGATGGGCTGCTATCGGCCAAAAACGGTCAGTGAGTATACTGCCCAAACCGGACGTTGAAACGCAAAGCATTGTGACTTTTACATCTATAGCACGTTCGAGAGACCATTCGCTCTTTGTCGATTCTATTAAACATGCCAATTGGATAGTGATGCATCTGAAATCTACTATCGGTGGGGCGGCAGGAGTTTATCGGCTCCGTTTTAAACGCGTTCGCCATGCTAATCTAGCACACTGCAATCTATAAAAAGTTGGACCGCGCAATGACTACTACGCGAAAGTCAATTCCACTTAACACTGCCCGACAGCTATGGGGACAGTGCGGTGGATTCTGTCAGAATCCATCCTGCAATAAGCCACTCTTTCGCGAAGTTGAAGAGGAGTCGGTAAGCATTGCCAACGTAGCCCACATCATCGGACACGGCAGCTCCGGCCCACGAAGCGACCACGAACTTGCAGAGCACCTTGATAGGGATGGGGTAAGCAACCTCATCATGCTCTGCCTGGAGTGCCACAAGGTGGTCGACGAACTTGAGAAGAAGTTCTCTGTCGGAGATATGCAATCTTGGAAGGCGGCTCACGCGACGAAGATCAAGACACTCTTCTCCATCCCAAACATCAAAGACGAGCGCGAACTGCTTATACAAGTCAACGATCTTCTTGAAGAAAATGCAGCGCTGTTCCGCGAATGCGGACCGTACTCGACGAATGTTCTTGGCGGCCTCGGCGGTGACGGTCTAAGGGTTTGGAAGAAGCGCTGCCTGGATACTATTCTCCCAAACAATCAAAGAATTATTGCGCTCATAGAAAACAACAAGCGGAATTTCCCATATCCGTGGGACCTCTACCCGAGAATGCTGGAGTACAACATCCATGCTGACGCGTTTCAAGACAACTGCTTGACTGACCAAAAGATCAACGACTACAAGCTCTTCCCACGAGGCTTTGACCACTTCGTAAAGACACGGCTTGGTATCGCTGCACCGCCCCCTGAAGTCATCGACAAGCAGGAGCTCGAATTCCGTTACAACACAATCAAGACATTCATAAGAAGCTTCCTATCAGACCACAGTGCAATAGCACGTCTTCAAGAAATCAACCGTGGCACAATGCTCGTTGAACTCCGCGACGGACGAACACTCAAGGTCTTCGTAACCAACACCTACTACTTCACTGACTACACGCTAGAACGGGTTCTTGAGGTTGATCCCTCAATTGACGCAATTATCTGCTCTAGTCCTGCGGGCCAGTACTCCTATTCAGCTAAACACCATTGTATTGAGCGCAGCATCGGACTATTTATGCTTGGCGAGTTCATGGGCGCCATCTTCCACAAAGGCGACCAGTACTTGAACTTCTTGCTTAAAGCAGATCGAAAGCATCGAACAAATGACCTTAAGCAACTAAGCCAAGGGTCTGTTCCTCCGAAAAAAACCCGGGTATTCGCATTCGGCTCGTTCATGCGCCAAAAGCTGTACCAAGATGTAGATCTCATAATCGTTTACGAGGAGCCAGCTGATACAGCCAAGATGAAGCTATTCGAATCAGAACTCGAACGATTAATTCGCAAGCGATTTGGGGAGCCAGACATTGTCGTTACTTCAGCCCGAGAATTCACAGCCTTGAGGCTGAAGTACGACAACTTATCGCAGGTGTACCCTTGATGAGCAGGCGAAACAGGGGAGCTAGGCCTAGTCCATCGGACGAGAAGTCAACCGCCTTCGCCGGCTACCTGCCGCCTTCCGTCGAACATCTAATGCCCGCTTTCTTCAGCGTCCGCAGTCAGCTTTGGGTCGGATTGCCACAATCTCACATCGGCCATTTTGGGCCCTCTGCGTTAAATCCTGCCTCATGCTGAAGTCAATTTCGAACCATTTGCGCTAATTCCACGGCAATCAATGATTTAATATCCAAAATAAAAATCAGAGGAATAATTTGAACGAAACCTTAATTAAAATAAAAGAAGAGCTTGCGCAGATAATCGACACACTCTCTACTATCCAAAATAATGAGCCCTTTTCTATTGTTCAC
>JBPBPY010000276.1:0-17360 GCA_050954505.1 Janthinobacterium lividum | reverse complement strand
AACCGATCAGCACCCCACCCTTGCGCGAGACATGACGCACCGACAGCCTGGCACGGTAACGGTAACGCCAGGTCGGTCCATGGACAGGACGCAGCATCGTGCCCGCCCGCACCTTGCCAATGTGTTTCAGATTGTCTTCCAGTACCCTCTGCTTGGTGGCAACCTGGGCACTGGCCTCCAAGTGCTGCATGGCGCAGCCACCGCAGGTGCCGAAATAGATGCATGGCGGCGTAACCCGCAGCGCAGCTTCGCGATGGATCTCCACCAGTTTGGCCGCTTCCCATTTCGACTTGCGCCGAAATGACTGGAAACTGACGCGCTCGCCCGGCAACGCCCCTTCGACGAAGATGACCTTGCCGGTCGAACCGTCCGCGTTCTGCAGGTGGCCAACACCACGGGCGTCCATGTCAAGGGATTCGATGTCGATAAGCAGGGGCGGCATAATCAGGCGGAGTAGACAGACAGTGGATGGGAAACCGGCGGGGCTGGCATTGTGCCACGAAGCGTGGCAAAGCGCATCAAAACAAGGCATCGCGCCCCAGCCCTCGTGCCGCCAGCGCGCGTTTGAGCTTGTGCAGTGCCTCCTGCTGGATTTGCCGTACACGCTCCCGCGTCACGCCCATGTCATGGGTCAGCTCTTCGAGCGTGGCCGGGTCGCCCTGGTCGAGGCCGAAACGGCGCGTGATCACCATGCACTGCTTGTCCGGCATACCGGCCAGCCAGGTACGCACCAGCAGCGTGAGTTCATGCTGCCGGGCCAGGTTCTCGGGACCGTCGTCACCCTCGTCGGGCAGCAGGTCAATCAGGCACACCGCCGGGTCACCATCCAGAGGTGCATCGAGCGAAGCAGGATGTTCGGAAAAGCCCAGGATGTTCTGTACCTCATCGACGGGACGCTCGACCAGATGGGCAATGTCTTCGACGCTGGCTTCGCGGCCGTCGCGAAGCCGGGCTTCCAGATGATATTTGGCGCGCAGGATCTGGTTCAGTTCACGCACCATATGTACCGGCAGGCGCACAGTGCGCGCCTGGTTCATGATCGCGCGCTCGATGCTCTGGCGTATCCACCAGGTCGCGTAGGTGGAAAAGCGGAATCCCCGGTCGGGCTCGAACTTGTCGATTGCCCGCATCAAGCCAAGGTTGCCTTCCTCGATCATGTCCAGCAGCGCCACGCCGCGATTGATGTAATGCTTGGCGATCGATACCACGAGGCGCAGATTGTGTTCGATCATGATCTGGCGCGCGACGAAGCTGCCCTGCTTGGCCAGCGTCGCCTGTCCCGCTTCCTCGGTGGCACTGAGCAAGGACCTGGTGCCGATCTGATTCAAATAATGCTGGGTGGTGTCGGTCGACAGTTCCGCCGCCAGGACGCGCTTGAGCTCTTCCACGCTCTCCAGCGGCAGGTCCTGGTGCAGAGCGTCTTCTTCCTCGGCCGGCCCACGGCACGGTGTGCCATCGAGCCCGAGGCCATCACCATCGCTATTGTCGTTGTCATCATCGACTTCCCGGCCCTCGCCAGGCCGCCCGGCCGCAGACCCCAATCCTGACGTCCGCTGACATTCGTCATCGGGGATCGTCTTGGCTCGAGGCTTGATGGACATGGCTTGCTCGCTATTGGCGCGCCGGCAGGAACTTGGCTGGGTCGGCCGGCTTGCCATCCTGGCGCACTTCGAAATGCAGCTTTACTGAATCGGTATCGGTATTGCCCATCTCGGCAATCTTCTGTCCCTTGCGCACCGTCTGGCCCTCCTTGACCAGCATGGTCTTGTTGTGGGCATAGGCGGTCAACAGCGTGGTGGTATGCCGGATGATGACCAAGTTGCCGTAGCCGCGCACACTGCTGGCGTACATGACCGTACCGGCACGCGCCGCCATGACTGGCTGACCGCTCTTGCCACCGATGTCGATGCCTTTTTTGCTGTTGGCAAAGGTACCGGTAACCTTGCCTTCTGCAGGCCAGGCCCAGCCACCGCCATCACCGGCTGCGTCGGCCGCTGCAGCAGCATGCTCGGCAGGTTTTTCCGCCGCCTTGTCAGCCGGCTTCTCGGAACCCTTGTCGGACCCCTTGTCCATGCCTTTTTCGGCCGGGCGCGCACTGGCGGTCGAAGCCGCTGCGGCGCCGTCACCACGCTGCATTTCTTCCATCACGCTTTCAGTATAGGGCCGTTTTTCGCCGCGCGGGGAAGACTTGTGCACCGCTGCTGCCGAGAACGCCGAGGACGCCGTGGCGCCTGCAGCCGTATTGCCCCCTGGAGCCGGTGGCACGTTCAGCGGCCGCACCTCGACGCCGGAACTGCTGGCGATGCTCGATGTCTGCGCACCCTCGCCTGCGCCCAGCGCCATGCCGTTGCCTCCCATGCTGCTGCCATCGGGTGGCAGCACCCGCAAGACCTGGTCGACCTTGATGTCGTTGGCATTGGCCAGGTTGTTCCAGGCCACCAGGTCGCGCATGGTTTGGCTATTTTGCTGGGCAATGCGAAGCAGCGAGTCGCCACGGCGAACCATGTAATAGCCGCGGCCCGGCACAGCAGCTTTACTGCCGTCTGAGGCGCGCGAGGCATCGGCCGGCCGGGTGCCGGTGTACAGCGAGGGCGAGCGTTCGACCACAGGTGCCGCATTGCGTGGCGTACTGCATGCACTGAGCAGACCAAGCAGGGCGACTGCCGCGAATGTGCTGCGTTGATTCATTCTGGACATAAAATTTCTGTTCTGATTCCTGATTTACCCGGAGGTACCGGGACGTAGCGGCACGAAGTGACAATCTTCCAGTGTCACCGTGCTCCACTCGTATTTGTTGATGCGTTCAATGACCTGGAGTACCTGGTTGCGCGCGCCGACAGGTGCCACCAGGCGGCCACCGATGGCCAGCTGCTCGAGCAGCGCGCGCGGCACTTCCAGGCCAGCAGCGGCCAGAATGATACCGTCAAAGGGGGCCACTTGTGGGAAGCCAAGCATACCATCTCCATAATGGAGCCGGATATTGGCAATGCGCAAAGGCCGTAAATTGTTTTTCGCCAGCTCGTTGAGCGGCTTGATCCGTTCCACCGAATAGACTTCACGCGCTACCAGTGACAGGACGGCGGCCTGGTAGCCACAACCAGTGCCAATTTCCAGCACCTTGTCGAGCACCCCGCCCTTGTTATTGGCGCGCATGACTTCGATCATGCGCGCCACGATGTAAGGTTGGGAAATGGTCTGGTGGTGGCCGATCGGCAGCGATGCGTCGACATAGGCCTGCCCCCACATTGCCGCTTCCAGGAACAGGTGCCGCGGCACGGTGCCCATGGCCGCCAGCACGGCGGTATCCTTGACGCCCTGGCGGGCGATGCGTTCGACCATCGCGTGGCGCACGCCATCGGAGACCATCGGGGCGCGCCCGGCTGGCGTCTCGCCGGCGTCACGACCACTGCGGGTGACTGCCATGGACTGGGTTGCCTTGGTGACCATCGGTCCCAGGCCGGCAGCGGCGGCGCTGCGCGTGGGGGAATTGCCACCATGGCGTGGCGCTGGTTGGCCAATCAGGGCAGCGTTGCCCTCCTTGCGTGCCATGGCATGCTGCTGCTGGTCTGCAGCGCTTGCGGTCGCACCGCTCCTGCCACCGCCGGCCTGGAAGCCGGCAGCGCTGGCACGCGGCGTAAGACCTGCCTTGTCGCCGGCTGCGCCCTTGCCTGCCAGCGACAAGGCAGCATTGCGGGTTGCCGTCTGCGGCGTGGCCGTGTTGCCCGCCTTTGCCGTGCGTGGCTTGCCGGCCAGCGAATCAAGAGACAGTGGAAAGCGCTTGCCGACGCTGTCGTTCATGAGAAAACCTTGCGCAGCGCGGCCAGCTGGGTCGAGTGGGTCAGATCGATCTGCAGCGGTGTCACCGAAATATTCCCCGCTGCGGTGGCATGGAAATCGGTGCCGGCGCCGGCATCCCTGGCAGCGCCTGCGGGTCCGATCCAGAATATCTCCCGGCCATGAGGATCACGCTGGCGAATCACCTTTTCCGACTCATGGCGCTTGCCCAGCCGGGTGGCGATGACGGGCCCAAGCTGCTCATAGGGGCGGTTTGGAATATTGACGTTCAACAGATAGGGGGCCGGCAGTTCATCGAAACGGCGCAGCACCAATTCGCGCGCCACCCGGGCTGCTGCATCGAGATGCGCCCAGCCATGCTCGACCTGGGAAAATGCAATGGCTGGAATGCCGAACAGAAAACCCTCGGTGGCGGCAGCGACCGTGCCGGAATACAGCGTGTCGTCGCCCATGTTCTGGCCCTGGTTGATGCCGGAAACGATCAGGTCGGGGCGGCTTTCAAGAATGCCCGTCAGGGCGATATGCACACAGTCCGAGGGCGTGCCATTGACGCAATAGGTGCCGTTGGCAGCCTGGAAGACCGTCAATGGCCGGTCCAGCGTCAGCGAATTCGACGAGCCGGAACGATTGCTGTCCGGCGCCACCACGGTAATGTCGGCAATTGCAGCCAGGGCCTCGGCGAGCGCCTTGATGCCCGGCGCCAGATAGCCATCATCGTTACTGACGAGAATTTTCATCGCATGATTTTAACCCAAGCGCGCAATTCGTCAGGATGTGTGGCAGCAACAAATCTATCCGTGTTTCACCCTTGCCAAGGCGCCTGGCGTGTGCTGCATCGGCCGGATGCCGGCACGCCTAGTGCAGCGCCAGCGATGCATATCCGGCATTGCGGGCCAGCAGTTCCCATTGCTGCGCGCTGACCAGCGGCGCTGCGGCAGCCACGGTGGGCAGTACCGGGCGGCTCAGCATTTCCGCCTGCTTATAACACGCCGTGGCTTCGTCAGGACAAGCCTGTTTTTCTTTCAGCTGCGCCAGCAACAGCAAGGTGCTGGCACAGCCCCGGTCATCGCCACTGCCGGTTTGCCGATGCAAGGCTTCATTGAGCCAGGTCTGTGCCAAGTCGTGTTCATGTTCGCGCAGGTAGGTGACGCCGATCGCCGCAGCACTGGCTGCCTGGCCAGCTGCATCGCTGAATTGTTCCTGCAAGGCTTTCGCAGCGAGATAGGAGATGCGCGCCAGGGCATGGTTTCCCAATGCGGACCAGGCTACCCCCAGATTGAAATGGATCAGGGCATGGCCGGGGGTGGCAGCATCCTTGAGCAATGCCTGCGCTTCCAGCAGATACGTCAAGGCTTCACCGGGAACACCCTGGGCGATCAGGATGCCGCCCATGTTGTTCAAGGCAGCCGCTTCGTCGTCGCGCAACAGCAGCGCTGGATCCCTGGCCAGTTCCAGCGCGTTTTCATACAGAGCGTAGGCCTTGCGCAATTCGCCCTGCTGTTCCTGCAGCATACCCAGCCGCAAGGTGGTGCGCGCCAGGCCTGCCTTGTCACCCAATTCAATGCGCAACTCTTCCGACTCCTGCAAGGCACGCAAGGCTTGTTCATACTGGCCTTCATCGCCGTACAGCACCCCCATGTTGTGCAGGCTGGCGGCCAGTCCATCGTGGTCGGACAGTGCACGACGGATTTCCAGCGCCCGCTCATGACAGGCCACTGCCTCGTTTCGGCGGCCAAGCTCGCGATGGGAAACGGCCATGTTGTTGAGGACGATGCCAATCTCCTTCAAGCGCCCTTTCTGCCGCAACTGCTCCATCGACAGATCGAATGCCTGCAGTGCATCGAGATGGCGGGCCGAAAACTGGAACACCTCTGCCAGGCGGCCGTAGGCATTGGCCAGGCGATTGCCATCGGCGATGAACTTCGCCAGCCATACGGTACGCCCATATGCCGCGATGGCAGCGTCGTACTTCTTGGTGAGGAAATTCAGATAGCCGACATTGTGGGCGCAATTTGCCTCGGCAACCATGTTGCCTTCCTGGGCCCGCATGGCCATCGCCTGCTCCTGCAAAGCCAGCGACAACTCCAGGTTGCCCTGTTCAAAACAGCGGTCCGACTCGGCTTCGAGGACCTCCACGGCAGCAATCGTGGTTTCGGTCGTGACCGGGATGACTGGCGTTGCGAGAACAAGTGACATGATCGGCAGATCCTCAAGAGGGTTGACATCGCCCGGTACGGGCTATCTGATTCAATTGCAATATAGACAACAAATTCATTGTATCTTTGTTGCCAAAATAAAAATAGTGCAATTGAAAAATAATTGTCGTTTATACATATTATTTTTCGAGCCGATACCGGCAGCGCAACGCATGTCGAAAACCGGACGTGCTTGCGACTGCAGATTGCCGGCATTGTCTGCACGCTGCATCGGTTTGTTCAATGGAGGAAGGCAGTGGCGCCGTGCGAAGCGAAACGGCCGGTGAGCACCGCCGGTGCGGTGTGGTTGACACGCCAAGGCAATTTCCTGGGAACGGGCGAATCCGGCGCAATCGACCACTTGCCCTCACACTGCTTCAGCAATGCAGGCATGGAGTCATTGCGCTCGAGGCTGTCAAGTCGATGGCTTGCTCAGCGCACTGCATCGGCAAAGCAGGTGGAGGGCCACTGTGCCTGGCGTTGTCAGGCCGACGGCTCGCAACCCGAAGCGCTGCCGGGCAGCGTGTCGCCGCGTTCGCCGGCAAAGAAGTCCAGCACCTGCGCCAGTTCGCGCGTGCGCTTGAACGGTGGCAGGCTTTGCCAGATCCGTTTGCCGTAGGGTTTGGATATCAGGCGCGGATCGCACAGCATCAGCACGCCCCGGTCGCTTTCATCGCGGATCAACCGGCCCGCGCCCTGCTTCAGATTGATGATCGCTTCAGGCAGTTGATGATGCATGAAGCCGTTCAAGCCCTTGCGCTCCATGGCGGCAATGCGCGCGGCCAGCACCGGATCGTCCGGTGGCGCAAACGGCAATTTGTCGATGATCACCAGCGACAGCGCTTCGCCGCGCACGTCGACGCCTTCCCAGAAACTCTGGCTGCCGATCAGCACGGCATTGCCGGCAGCGCGAAAGCGGTCCAGCAGCTCCGTGCGCCCGGCTTCTCCCTGCACCATCAGCGGAAACGGCCAGCCACGCTTGGCAAACTCTTCCCGAAAGCGTTCGGCCGCCTTGTAGACGGCACGGATGGTGGTGCAAAGCAGGAACGTGCGCCCGCCCGCCGCCTCGATGACCGGCAGCGCTGCATCGAGCACGGCATCGGTGTAATCCGGTGCATTGGGTTGTGGCAGATTGGTGGGTACATACAGCAAACCCTGGGCGGCATAGTCGAACGGGCTGGGCCAGGATTTGGCGGTTTCATCCATCAAGCCCATCTGTGCAGTGTAGTGCTTGAAATCGTTCTTCACCGCCATGGTCGCCGAGGTGAAGATCCAGGCGCGTGGCGCGCCCTCGCGCTGGCGGCTGAAGATCGGCGCTATCGACAGCGGTGTCTGGTGCAGTTGCAGCGAAGAAGAAAATGCCTCGACCCATAACACCCGCTGCTCTTCTTCCTTCTCGGGCGCACTGCCCGGCTTGTTCCAGGCAGCCAGACGCGTGGCCATTTCGATGCCGCGTACCCGGCACTGTTCAATGGTCTCGGCACGTTCGGCCTGTTTTTCCAGCACCGCGATCATGCCGTCGAGCGCATCCTTGAGATGTTCAAGGGCCGGGAAGAAGGCGCTCGAGCTGGCAATCTGGTCAACCGACAGCCGCACCACATCCTGGGGAAACGCCAGCCGCAGGTCACGGGCAGCCTTTTCCACCGCTGCCACCACCATGCCCCAGTCAGCGCCATCGCGCGCATGGGACAATCCTTCGGCCAGCACATCGCGGCACAGTTCCAGCGTCTGCGAGGTCGAAAAGGTATCGCCAAAAAACAGCGTTGCCGTATCCGGCAGCTGATGGGCTTCATCGAAGATGATGGTATTGGCCGACGGCAGCAGTTCGGCCACGCCGGTATCCTTGAGGGCCACATCGGCAAAGAACAGGTGATGGTTGACCACCACCACGTCAGCCTGCTGGGCTTCCTTGCGCGCTTTCATGACAAAGCAGTCGCTGTAGTACTGGCACTCGGCACCCAGGCAGGTATCGCGTGTGGAGGTAACCAGGTTCCAGATCTGTGCGGTTTCCGGCACCTTGGACAATTCCGCCTTGTCGCCGGTACTGGTTGTCTTGATGAAGCGGGAAATTTCGCGCAGGTAGCCAACGTCGTCGCGTGAAGTCAGGCGACCGTTCTGCAACGTGCGTTCCAGATGAAAATGGCAAAGGTAGTTCGAGCGCCCCTTGAGCAGTGCCACGGAGACCGGCGCCTGCAGCGCCTTGCGCACGGTGGGAATGTCGCGCAGGAACAACTGGTCCTGCAGATTCTTGGTACCGGTGGAAACGATGACCTTGCCGCCCCACATCAGAGCCGGCACCAGATAGGCGAAGGTCTTGCCGGTGCCGGTGCCGGCTTCGGCAACCAGGGTCTGGCGCGCATCGATGGCTTGCGCAATTGCCTTGGCCATTTCGGTTTGCGCTCGGCGTGGGCGAAACCGGCCCACGGCCGAACCCAGGGGTCCGTCTTCGCCGAACAGGCGGTCGAGTTCGGCATCATGCACGCCTGCCGGCTCCGCAGACAGGTCCGGATTCAATGCAGGCGGATCAACAGGAGCAAGGGCTGCCGCGGACGGGTCCGGAATGGTCGGCGAAATAGCGGTGGAGTCGGTCAAAGGTCTGCCAAGAGGATCTGAAAGCCCGGCGCCGGTGGCGCCAGTCATGATGGCGTATTTTACCAAGGAAGGCGCCACGTCTGCGGCGCACCGCTTGCGCCTGCTCTCAGGCCGGAATATCCGGCACCAGTTGCATCTTTAATAAAGTAATATGATCCTTGAGTTGCAATTTACGCTTTTTCAAGCGGCGCAACTGCATTTCTTCATGGCGGACGTCACGCACCAGCGTTTCGATCACCAGATCCAGATCCCGATGTTCAACTTCCAGTTCAATGATACGGCGTCGGATGTCTTGTGGAATCATGAGTGGGTAGTTACAAAAAATGTGTCCGTGTGGTAATTTAATGGCGAGCGGCACCTGGACAGTGGAGGCGCCGCCGGTGCACTGCGGTGACGGGCACTTGGCCTCATTGTGCCGGTCAAATGTAGCAAATGCAACAATCGCCTGACGGTTTCGCCGCTCACCAGTAAAACAGGTTTTTACCTGCACCGCAACCGCCGGGAGCCAGGGCGATGCAAATGCCGCAGTGGCAATGCACGCAGGGTGGAAACGAGTCTGGTCCGGATCGGCTTTTCCGCCTGAAACCAGGGACTGGCGCGGGCGGGCGCGGGCGGGTTCAAGGGTCAAAGGGTCAAGGCTGGCAGCACGGGCCAAACGGTTGCCCGTTTCGCCAAGCGGGTTTGTGTTGCACCGAATCCTCGAATGCATGTAACTTGTGGATCCGGGCAGAAGCAATTGTCATCACGCAGCAGGCCAGCATGGGCGGCGTGCCACCGAGTCATTTTTCACTGCGAGCATGAGCCACTATCGAATCGAAGCCGCAACCGGACAGCACATTGGCGACCGTAGCGAACAGCAGGATCGCGCCGGCGTGTTTACGTCTGCCAACGCCCCCGGCTATGTGCTGGCGGTACTGGCCGATGGCATGGGTGGTTTGTCCGGTGGTGCCATGGCGGCAGAACAAGTGCTGCGCACGGCACAACAATTGTTCGAACAGTTTGTGCCCGGCACCGATGACCCGGAAAAAATGCTCGAGACAATCGGCCATGAATCCCACATGATCATCAACCTCTCGGGCATGTCTTCGGAAAAGCAGCCACACAGCACCATGGTTGCCTTGCTGCTCACGCCGGAACACAGTGCCATCTGGGCGCATGTGGGCGACTCCCGCCTGTACCGGTTTTCCGGCCCGAACTTCGTCGAGCGCACCTATGACCATTCACTGGTGGAAAAACTGGTCGGCGAAGGCCGTGTGGCGCCTGCCGACGCCGGCGCCCACCGGCTGGCGCATGTATTGATGAATGTGCTGGGTACCAGCAATACGTCGATTTTTGTTTCAATCAACCGCCATGACCAGGTTCGACCCGGCGACGGTTTCCTGCTTTGTTCCGACGGACTGTGGCATTACTTCGATGAGGCCGAGCTGGGTGCGGCCATCACCATGGGCAGCCCGCGCGAGACCTGCGAGATGCTGGTGCGCAAAAGCCGCGAACGCGCGGCCGGCAGCAAATCCGACAATTGCACTATGATCGTGGCACGGGTTTTCGATGTGCCGGAAGAAAAGCCGCGGGTCAAGGCGACGCCATTGCGGCGCGCAGTGTAAAGGCCGATATTGCGGTGCGGGCACGCAGCGTGTTGCCGCGCTGACCTGGTACAACATGACGGCGCCGCAGCATGGCATTGCATTGCATTGCATTGCATTGCAAGATCCTGTGACCAGGTGAGATCCTGTGACCAGTGGGTGCGACAGGATCGGGCGATGCATTCATCCGATGCAATGTCGCATCGGATCAAGCAGCAGGATCCAGCACCGGAAACAAGCGACAAAGTGACACCGTCAGCTGCGCACTCCGCGGGCGCAGCCGCAACACAGTCACGCGCCTGGCTTGGCGCTGGCAGCAGCTTTGTCGCTGGCCTCTGCCTTGGCCTTGGCTTCTTTCTCCTGGCGCTGCTTTTCCTTCAAGGCCTTCTTTTCCGCCACCTCTTTTTGCCGCGCCAGCGCAGCGGTCTGCTTTTCCTCGAACGCCTTGACATTGTCAGCGCGCTTGCCCGCATTGGCTGCTTCGGCTGCGTTGGCTTTTTCCTGCCGCTCCAGATGTGACTGGGCACGCAGGTCGGTGACTACCGCAGTGCTGCCGGCAGAGGCGCCGCTTGACGTGGTTTTGGCAGCACGCCGGGCCAGCGCTGCTTCATCGCGTTCGGCACGCTTTTGGGCGTCGGCCGTGTCGCTGGCCAGGCGCTTGGCGCGCGCCTGGGCCTTGGTCACTGCTGCTGCCCGATTGGCCTGCTCTTCGCTGGCACGGCGCGGCGCGTCGGCAACTTCTGCCTGGCGCTGCTTTTCCAGCGCAGCGTCGCGTTCGTCGGCACGCAGGCGCCGTTTGGTGGCATTCGCCTGGACCTCGATGTTTCGCAACAGCACCAGGCTCTCACGCCGCTGTTCCTTGGCAACGTCGAGGCAGCGGGTGGCAAAAAACTTGCCGTAGCAAACCTGTTCGGCGGCCGCATACCGCCCCTGCGCCTGCAGCCGCTCGGCATTCACCTGCGCCAGCGCCGCATCGGCGGAACCATTGCTGTCAATGGATCCGGCTGGATAGCGCGCCACAAGCGCGGTTATGCTCTCTGGCAGGGCAACGGCCATTGCAGCACTACCTTCCTTTGCATGGACCACCGCTGCCGTCGCCGGCGATGTCTCCGCTGCTGCAGCAGCCGGCTTGGCCGTCGCGCCAATCGTTGGCGGCATGGCAGGCGCCGCCGGATTGGTGGTGGGCAGTTCAGCTGCGGCGCCGGCGCCGGAGGCGTCGCGCGCGAGCACGGTGGCAGGCATGGACACGGCCAGCATCACCAGCATGGCGCCAGCGGCCATGGGCGCAAACCGGAACCTGCCCGGGTGTTTCTCGATCATGATAAGGCTCCAGTCACTGCACGCCGTTCCGATTCCATGTAGTCCTGCGACTGCATCTCGATGATGCGCGAGACGGTGCGGTGGAATTCATTGGCCAGCGTGCCTTGGGTATACAGCGCCTCGGGCGCATCTTCGGCAGACATCAACAGTTTAACCTTGTGGTCGTACAGCACGTCGATGAGCCAGGTGAAGCGGCGCGCTTCCGAGGACATGGCGGCGGACATGCGTGGTATGCCCGAGAGAATCACCGTATGAAACTGGCTGGCGATCTCGAGGTAGTCATTTTGCGAGCGCGGTCCGCCGCACAAGGTGGCGAAATCGAACCAGATGACGCCGCCGGCGCGGCGCAGGCAACGGATCTCGCGCGCCTCGATGCGGATCACCGGGTTTTCATCGGCGCTTTCGGCCACCGCCGCATAGGCCGCGCGCAACTTGCTGTCGGTCTGTGCATTTAGTGGCGTGAGATAGGCATCGACCTGGTCAAGCGCGCGCTTGCGGTAGTCGGTGCCGGCATCGACATTCATGACATCGAGCTTTTCCTTGAGCAGTGCGATTGTCGGCAACATGCGGTCGCGGTGCAAGCCATCCGGATACAACAGGTCAGGGTCGTAGTTCGAAGTCATCACGAAGGAGACGCCATTGGCAAACAAGGCCCCCAGCAGGTTATACAGGATCATGGCATCGGCGATGTCGGAAACATGGAACTCGTCGAAACAGATCAGCCGGTATTTCTTGGCAATGCGGCGGGCGACTTCGTCGAGCGGGTCAGCCACGCCCTTGAGATCGTCGAGCTCGCGATGCACGCCACGCATGAATTCATGGAAGTGAATGCGCATCTTGCGATTGAGTGGCACAACCAGATAGAAGCTGTCCATCAAAAACGATTTGCCGCGCCCTACCCCGCCCCACATGTAGACGCCGCGCGGCACCACAGCCCGCCGCAACAGGCGCGAAAATGCGTTGGCGCGCTGTGCCTTGTAAGCCACCCACTCGTCATACGCCCGCTGCAGCCGGTCGACCGCTGCGCGCTGCGCCTGGTCGGCGGTAAACCCGCGCTCCGACAGCGCATGCTGGTAAAACTCCTGGACATTCATCGTAGGGCACAGCTTTCATCAGCCTGGGCGCAGGTAGCATGCGCACAGAAATTCAATCAATATTTCTGACGGTACGCCGCAAAAAAAGTGGCGAGTCAAGACTCGCCACCCCTGTTGCGCACTCTTCAGTCCAGTCAGAAATTCAAGGTGCGCTTGTCGACGGCAAGCGCGGCTTCCTTGGTGGCTTCCGAGAGCGAAGGATGGGCATGGCAGATCCGTGCAATATCTTCGGCCGATGCGCGGAACTCCATTGCGACCACGGCTTCGGAAATCAATTCCGAGGCCATTGGTCCGACGATATGCACGCCAAGGATTTCATCGCTCTTGGCGTCGGCCAGGAATTTCACCATGCCCGACGTATCCCCCAGGGCGCGTGCGCGGCCGTTGGCCAGGAACGGGAAGGTGCCAGCCTTGTAGGCCACGCCTTCGGCCTTGAGCTGTTGCTCGGTTTTGCCAACCCAGGCGATTTCCGGCGAGGTGTAGATCACCCACGGAATCGTGTTGAAATTGACGTGGCCATGCTGGCCGGCGATACGCTCGGCAACGGCAACGCCTTCTTCTTCAGCCTTGTGCGCCAGCATCGGTCCGCGCACGACGTCGCCCACTGCCCAGACATTCGGCAGGTTGGTCTTGCAATCGGCATCGACATTGATGAAGCCGCGCTCATCGAGTGCCAGGCCGACCGCTTCGGCATTCAGGCCAATGGTGTTCGGCGTGCGGCCGATGGAGACGATCAGCTTGTCGTAGACGGCGGTTTGCGCAGCCCCGGTGTTGTCGGCATATTCGACCGTGACATTGCTGGCGCCGACGGTGATGGCGCCAATCTTCACGCCCAAATTGATCTTCAGGCCTTGCTTGGTCAACAGCTTGCCGGCTTCCTTGGCAATCTGTTCATCGACTGCAGCAAGCAGCGTTGGCAAGGCTTCCAGGACGGTGACGTCGGCACCAAGGCGACGCCAGACGCTACCCATTTCCAGGCCGATCACGCCGGCGCCGATCACGCCCAGCTTGGCCGGCACATCGGTCATGGCCAGCGCGCCGGTGTTCGACAGGACCAGCTTTTCATCGAAAGGCGTGCCTGGCAGCGCACGGGCATTCGAACCGGTGGCCAGCACCACATGCTTGGCAACCAGCGTTTCGGCAGCAGCGCCAGTGACGTTGAGTTCATAACCATTGGCGTCGGCCTTGGCGAAGGCGGCACGGCCATGGAAAAACGCGATCTTGTTTTTCTTGAACAGGTACAGGATGCCGTCATTGTTTTGCTTGACGACGTTGTCCTTGCGGCCCAGCATTTTCGGCAGGTTCAGGGCCAGGCCGGAAACGTCGATGCCGTGGTCGGCAAATGCGTGACCGGCATGCTCGAAATGCTCCGACGATTGCAGCAAGGCCTTCGATGGAATGCAGCCGACATTGGTGCAGGTGCCGCCGGGCGCAGGACCGCCCTTTTCATTTTTCCATTCGTCGACGCAGGCCACGGTGAAACCCAGTTGCGCCGCGCGGATTGCAGCGATATAGCCACCAGGGCCGGCACCAACGACTACCACATCAAAATTTTTTGCCATTGTATTCTTTCGTTATCAACAAAAAAGGACACGGCTGGGCAGCAGCCACGCCATGTCCTTTGTAATTCAGGCAGGTCCTGCGCGACAGCCTGTGCCGCATGCCGGACCCGCATTGCAGGTGACGGATTACCGGTGCCGGATTACAGGTCCAGCAGCAGGCGCGCAGGATCTTCCAGCGCTTCCTTCATCGCCACCAGGGCCAGCACCGCTTCGCGGCCGTCGATGATGCGGTGATCGTAGGACATGGCGAAATAGTTCATTGGACGAATGACGATTTCACCGTTTTCCACCACAGCGCGTTCCTTGGTTGCATGCACACCCAGGATGGCCGATTGCGGCGGGTTGATGATCGGCGTCGACAGCATCGAACCGAAGGTGCCGCCGTTGGAGATCGAGAAGGTACCACCGGTGAGGTCGTCGAGCGTGAGCTTGCCGTCCTGGGCCTTCTTGCCGAATTCACCGATCTTCTTTTCGATTTCGGCAATCGTCATCTGGTCGGCGTTGCGCAGGATCGGCACCACCAGGCCACGTGGCGAACCAACGGCGATGCCGATGTCGAAGTAGCCATGGTAGACGATGTCATTGCCATCGACCGATGCATTGACGATCGGGTACTTCTTCAGTGCCGCAACCACGGCCTTGACGAAGAACGACATGAAACCGAGCTTGACGCCGTGTTCCTTTTCGAACTTGTCCTTGTACTTGGCGCGCAAGTCCATCACCGGCTTCATGTTGATTTCATTGAAGGTGGTCAGGATGGCGTTGGTCGATTGCGATTGCACCAGGCGCTCGGCAATACGCGCACGCAGGCGGCTCATCGGCACACGCTGCTCCGGACGCTCGCCCAGGCTGGCCGGTGCGGCGGCAGCAACTTGCTGCAGTGCCGGCTTGGCTGGAGCAGCAGGTGCCGGCGCCGGTGCGGCTGGCTTGGTTTCGATCTTGTTGATCACGTCACCCTTGGTGACACGGCCATCGCGGCCGCTGCCGGCGATGTCGCCCGCCGAGAGGTTGTTTTCAGCAAGCATCTTTGCCGCTGCCGGCATGGCGATGCCAGCGGCAGCAGTCGACACCTGGGCCGGTGCCGAAGCCGGCTGGGCTGCAGGCGCGCCCAGCGTGGCAACAGGCGCAGCGGCTGCAGGCGCGGTGGCGCCAGCGGTGGCTTCGGTATCGATCTTGGCGATGACTTCGCCCGCGACAACCATGCTGCCTTCGGTCTTCAGGATTTCAACGATCACGCCAGCCGACGGTGCCGGCAATTCCAGCACGACCTTGTCGGTCTCGATATCGATCATGTTTTCGTCGCGAGCAACCGCATCGCCGACTTTCTTATGCCATGCCAACAGTGTTGCTTCTGCCACTGATTCCGACAGCTGCGGAACCTTCACTTCTAAAATTGCCATGTAATTCTCCGTATTTTGATGAGGCGGCATCGCTTTGCGCCGCCTGAAAACTGAAATCGTCTGTTGATTCTGCAATCGGTCATGCGTCCTGGGCGGCAAGCGCAGGAAGTGGCTGGGGGGTATCCGGAAAAGACAAGGAAAACCTTGAAGACCTGGAATGATGCCGGCGCATCGAGCCACCGGAACAATTCACCTGCTGGACAACCCTTGTGTTGCGCCAGCGGCGAACCGCTGTGCAACATCAGCCCCAGCCAGGCTTACCGGGTCATCACGAAACCCTTGAGCTTGGAAAACGCCGTTTCGATCAGCGTCTTCTGCTGCGCATAGTGCTTGTCGTAATATCCCACTGCCGGCGACGCGCTCGCTGGCCGGCCTGCATAAGCCAGCTTCTGGCCATCTTCGAGGTTTTCGAAAATGTTGTGCTGGATCTGGAACCATGCGCCCTGGTTTTGCGGCTCGTCCTGCGCCCAAACCAGTTCGGTGTAGTTGGGGAATTTCTTCAATTCTGCGGCGAAGGCCTTGTGCGGGAACGGATACAGCTGTTCGACGCGGATGATGGCGGTGTCGAGCTGGTTGCGTTCGCGCCGTGCATTGGCCAGGTCGTAATACACCTTGCCGGAGCAGGCAATGACGCGCTTGACCTTCCGTGCATCGATGGTTTCATCGACTTCACCGATGACGGTCTTGAACGAACCGGCGGCCAGTTCAGCCAGCGGGCTGCCTGCATCCTTGTTGCGCAGCAGCGACTTCGGCGTCATGATCACCAGCGGCTTGCGGAACGAGCGGATCATCTGGCGGCGCAGCAGATGGAAGATCTGCGCAGCGGTGGTCGGCTGTACAACTTGCATGTTGTTGTCAGCGCACAGCTGCAGGAAACGCTCCGGCCGTGCCGACGAGTGTTCCGGACCCTGGCCTTCATAGCCGTGCGGCAGCATCATCACCAGGCCGGAAGCGCGGCCCCACTTGACTTCGCCGGAGCTGATGAATTGATCAATGACGACCTGGGCGCCATTGACGAAGTCGCCGAACTGCGCTTCCCAGATGGTCAGCGTATTGGGCTCGGTGGTCGAATAGCCATATTCGAACGCCAGCACCGCTTCTTCCGACAGCACCGAATCGATGACAGTGTACGGCGCCTGCTGGTCCGAGACGTTTTGCAGCGGAATGTAGGTGCCTGCGTCCCAGCGCTCGCGCTTCTGGTCATGCAGCACGGCGTGGCGGTGCGTGAAGGTGCCACGGCCGGCATCCTGGCCGGTCAGGCGCACGGCAAAACCGCTCGAGACCAGCGATGCGTAGGCCAGGTGTTCGCCCATGCCCCAGTCGAGGTTCATCTCACCACGGCCCATGGCAGCGCGGTCGTTCAAGACCTTCTCGACCAGCGAGTGGACCTTGAAGTCGTCCGGCACGGTGGTGATGCGGGTGGCCAGGCGCTTGAGTTCAGCCAGCGGCACGGCGGTGTCGGCGGCATCGGTCCACTTCTTGTTCAGGAATGGCGACCAGTCGACGGCAAACTTGCCCTTGAAATTCGAGATCACCGGGTCGATGGTGTGACGGCCGGCGTCCATCGCATCGCGGTATTGCTTGACCATTTCATCGCCGCCGCCTTCGGCCACGGCACCCTGTGCCTGCAGCTTGTCGGCATACAGCTTGCGCGTGCCGGGATGCTGGCCGATCTTCTTGTACATCAGCGGCTGCGTCAGCGCCGGCGTGTCCTGCTCGTTGTGGCCCAGCTTGCGGAAACAGATGATGTCGACAACGATATCCTTGTTGAATTCCATGCGGTAGTCGAGCGCGATCTGGGTCGCATACACCACGGCTT